>JAISOY010000001.1 GCA_031275285.1 Bacteroidales bacterium
TATCCACTCCCAATTCAGTAGTGACGGTGAATTCGAAGTTGCCCGGATCGTCGAAAGATGTATCGGGCAAGGTATCGATATCTTTTCTATTACCGATCATAATTCTGTAAAAGGGATTAATCCGGCCATCTCTCTTATCCGTGAAAATCAGCCCGACTTTATCCCGGGAATTGAAATCGACTGCAACTATGAAGGAATTGATCTTCATGTGTTGGGTTATAATATTGACTGGAATTCTGCCGATTTCCTTAAACTGGAAGAAGATATTTCATCCAGAATAATGGATTCGTTCGGCCAGATGATGGTAAACCTGAATCAACTGGGATTCGTCATCGATACCGCATCAGTGCTTGCCCGTGCCAAAGGGAAGTTGCCGACGGGTGAGTTGATTGCCGAAGTAATGCTCTCTGATGAAAAATATGATTCCCCATTGCTGGCGCCATACAGAAAGGACGGTGAAAGAGGCGATATGCCCTATATCAATTTTTATCTGGATTATTTTGCACAGGGAAAACTGGCATTCGTTCCCATTGAATACATGTCTTATGCCGACACCATCCAAATGATCAGGGACAACGGCGGAACACCTGTTGTAGCACATCCGGGATTGAACCTTAAAGGACGGGAAAACACTGTTGAAGAACTACTCGAGAAAGGCGCCGAAGGACTGGAAGTTTTTAACAATTATCACGATATGGAACAAATTAATTATTTTGCTTCGGTCGTGCAAAAACGAAATGGCCTGATGACCTGTGGAAGCGATTTTCACGGGAAAACAAAACCATTGATCCAAATCGGACAATTTAAATTCGACGATCGTTTTGAAGAATATCTGAAAAGCTCCATACTGCAACTGAAAATTATCGTCTAGTTTCTTTCATCATTGCACCGGAACAATAGCTAAAAATCGAATTTTACGAACAAAATTCCTTAAACCTATTGATTATTCTTTTTAAATAAATACAGCTTTATAGTAGCATCTTAACTGATGTTATTAATATAACGAATATTATTCAATAAAAAACCGTCCTTCTTATAATAGAAAAGGACGGTTTTTGTGGATGATAAAGCTATTAATTTATTTTTCCGACCATTTTAGATGGATCTACCCATTGATCGAATTCTTCTGCAGTGAGGTAACCCAGCTCCACTGCTTTTTCTTTTAATGTTTTTCCTTCTTTATGTGCTTTCTGGGCAATTTCAGCTGCTTTGTAATAGCCTATTTTCGGATTCAAGGCAGTTACCAGCATTAATGAGTTATCCAGATGTTTTTTGATATTGGCTTCGATGGGTTCAATTCCTACAGCGCATTTATCGTTGAAGCTGACACATCCTTCTCCGATCAGGCGGGCACTGTGCAGGAAATTATAGATCATCATGGGTTTGAATACATTCAGCTCAAAATGCCCGGTAGCACCGCCGATATTGATAGCCACGTCATTACCCATGACTTGTGCAGCGATCATGGTCAGCGCTTCACATTGGGTAGGATTTACCTTTCCCGGCATAATGGATGATCCCGGTTCATTATCCGGAATATGTAATTCTCCGATACCTGAACGGGGACCTGAACTCAACATACGGATATCATTCGCAATCTTCATCAGGCTGACAGCTACGGTTTTTAAAGCACCATGTGCTTCAACAATCGCATCATGAGCTGCCAATGATTCGAATTTATTAGGTGCCGTAACAAATGGAAGTCCGGTCAGTTCGGCTATCTTTTGGGCCACATTTTCGGCATAGTTTTCAGGGGTATTGATTCCCGTACCTACAGCTGTTCCTCCCAAAGCCAGTTCCGAAAGATGAGGAAGCGTATTTTTAATGGCTTTTAATCCATGATCCAGCTGGGCTACATAACCGCTGATCTCCTGTCCGACAGTCAAAGGAGTGGCATCCATAAAATGCGTACGGCCAATCTTCACCACCTTCATGAACTGCTTGCTTTTTTCAGCGAGTGTGTTCCTGAGTTTTTCGATGCCCGGGATCGTGGTTTCCAGTAACATTTTATAGGCAGCAATATGCATAGCTGTCGGAAAAGTATCATTGGATGACTGGGATTTGTTTACATCATCATTGGGTTGCAGAAACTTTTCTTTGTCGGTAAGCTTTCCTCCGTGAAGAACATGACCACGGTATGCTACCACTTCATTTACATTCATATTGCTCTGTGTTCCGCTTCCGGTTTGCCATACAACTAATGGAAAGTAATCATCCAGTTTACCTTCCTGGATTTCGTCACAAACTTTACCAATTAAATCACATTTTTCTTTCGGCAATACTCCGGCCTCGAAATTGGTTAACGCAGCGGCTTTTTTTAAATAACCGAAAGCCTTAATGATCTCTTTAGGCATCCGGTTAATGTCGCGGGCGATTTTAAAATTCTCCACACTTCGTTGTGTCTGTGCACCATAATAAGCATCGATAGGTACTTTTACTTCGCCCATCGTGTCTTTTTCTATGCGATATTCCATGTTCTATAAATTAAAAAGTTTGATTTACGATATTTGAATGACAAAGGTAATCAATTTTGATGATCGCCTTTTGATTGTTGGGGATAATACTTTATTTTTGCCTGTATCACTTTCAATCATTCAATGCAATTTATTGTTTTCATAAATTGCATTGATCAAATTGATTACGGTTATTAAATGTAACATTAATTTATCGGAATTATTTAAATGATCCCAACATGGCAAGAATTTTATTATCGATCTGCGTATGCCTGGTGTGTACCGGGTTATCCGCACAGAAGAAACAGGAAATACGGGTGGCCAGTTATAACCTGCGTATGGATACCTCCAGAGATGGCATTAATGCATGGCCCAACAGGAAAGATCATGTAAATGCATTAATCTTGTATCATGACTTTGATATTTTCGGTACCCAGGAAGGTTTTATCCATCAATTGAAAGATATCCTCGAAACCGGGATTTATTCTTATTCGGGAGGCGGCCGTGATGACGGGAAAGAAGCCGGGGAACATTCGGCCATCTTTTATAAAAAAGACCGGTTCAAGTTGTTGGATTCCGGTAATTTCTGGCTGAATGAGACGCCCGACAAACCGGGAGTAGGCTGGGATGCTACCTGCTGTAACCGGATCTGTTCCTGGGTGAAACTGAAAGACAATCATACACGCAAAGAATTTTATTTTTTCAATGTTCATTTTGATCATCAGGGAGTGGAAGCTCGCAAAGAATCCGGAAAACTGATGGTGAAAAAAATACAGGAAATTGCAGGAAAATCTCCGGTGATTTGTACGGGCGACTTCAATTCAACACCCGAAACCGAGCAGATAAAAGCCATGCAGACATTATTGAACGATGCCTATGACGTAACTGTAATGCCTCCTTATGGTCCGGTAGGAACATTCAATAGTTTTAAATTCGATGCACCTATGAAGAGCCGTATTGATTATATTTTTGTCAGTAAACAGTTTACAGTACTTAAATATGCCGTCCTGACGGATGCTAAAGACCAACGTTATCCGTCCGACCATCAACCGGTAGTGGCCGATTTGAAATTTTAGGCATAAAGAATGATGTTCTTCAAACACAAAGTATCCAACATATCTGATGAAGAACTGTTGAGGCTTTTTGTCACGACCGGCCGTACGGAATATTTCGGACAGCTATATCACCGGTACATTCCGCTGGTATACGGACTGTCGTTGAAATATCTGCGGCATGCTGAAAAAGCCGAGGATGCAGTCATGCAATTGTATGAAGAACTTTCTCACAAAATTGCCAGGTATGAAATCAAACAATTTAAGACTTGGTTGTATCGTGTAGCAAAAAACCATTGTTTACAAATATTGAGGAGAGAAAAACAGGAAATCTCCATTGATTTTGATGTTCCGGTTATGGAATCGGAATCATTTTTGCATCTATTTAATGAAAATATAGATGAAGAACGTTTTCAGGCACTTCAGGGATGTTTGAAACAATTACCCGAACCGCAGCGTATCTCTGTTACCCAATTCTTTTTGGAGGAGATGTCATATGCCGATATCGTGGATGTTACCGGATATCAGTTGAAAAGTGTCAAGAGTTATATCCAGAATGGAAAACGGAATTTGAAGATTTGTATTGAAAAAAAAATGGCCGGATGAATTTGTTTCATTACATACAGGGAAAGCGAAAAGGAAAGGCAGCCCATCGTATCGAGCGGGAAGCCATGCAGGATCCTTTTCTTGCCGAAGCACTGGAAGGATATGATGTTGTTCCCGGAGAACATAGTACTGCCATAGAACGCATGCAGCAACAGGTCATGCACTCCGGACCATCAAAAAGCAGGAGCATTTTATTATGGACCAGTATGGCGGCAAGTATTTTACTTATTTCGGGTATCGGCTGGTATTTGTTACGTTCCGATTCTTCCGATATTCCTACGCTTTCGATATTGGATTCAATACCACAGAGCGAATCTCCTGCGCCGGCCAAAAGCATTCTCCAATTAGAATCGGAATCACATCCTGATGTACAACTAAAAAAGTCCGTTCCTCCCTCCGCCTCATCTCCGGTGCTCAATATAGTGGAAGATATGTCGGTGACTGATGATCAGTTAGCATTGGAAGAAGAAATAGTTGTTGCTGAAGTATCAGATTCTTTTGATAAGGAGAAATCTGAATTATCAGATGAAGTTGTGGTTGTGGCATCCGGAAAACAAAAAAAGGAAAACGTCATCGATGCGGTAACATCAATTAATCCCGAAGACATGAAAGCGCCTTCCCGCGACCTTACCATTGAACAGGCAGGACGGGTAGCCGGAAAAATCGTTTACCAGCGTAGCAATGAATCTGACTCCGATAATGCTGACTTCTTTATACGTGGTCTCAAGACGTTCAAGGCCGATTCCGGCGCTTTGGTACTGGTTGACGGATTGAAAAGTGACTTGAGTCAGGTAGATCCTGCCGATGTTGAAAGTTTCGCGCTGCTGAAGGATACCTCAGCAACAGCCTTGTATGGTGTAAGAGGTGCCAACGAAGTGATACTGATAACGACTAAACAGGCTAATCTTCCGGCATCAGCCCGAATACGCGATACGGTTAAAAATGCCTCCGAATCTGTTACTGGTAAAATAATGGCCAATACAGAAAAGAGATCCATCTTAACAGATAAAGGTCTATTAAAGGTACGGGGAAAAGTGGTGGATGAATTGGGAGAAGCACTACCCGGAGTAAGCATTGTTTCTGCAGATCAAAAAACAGGTACTGTTACAAATATTGATGGTGAATTTGCATTAACCGTACCAGATAGTACCACAATTCTGGCAAGTTTTATCGGATATGAACTCCGGCAAATGAAAGCCGACACTTCCATGCTAATAGCTCTGCATGAATCCGAAACTCAATTGGATGAAGTAGTAGTGGTGGCATTCGGTACTCAGAGGAAAAAATCGGTGATAGGCTCTACGGAAAAGGTCTCTTCAAAAAAGGAAAAAGAGGAACAAGCAGTCATTCCGGAACCAGTAATTGGAAAACGAGCCTGGAAAAAATACCTTGAAAAAGAATTGATACGTCCCACTGATGAAGTGTGCGCTAACATTAAAGGAAAAGTAGTGGTCCGTTTTTATGTAAACGAATCCGGCCGGCCATACAACTTACAGGTTATTGAAAGTTTATGCCATACTTCTGATCAGGAAGCCGTACGTCTCATCAATAATGGAAGTAATTGGACGGTAGGGAATGCTTATGTTGATGTAGAAGTAATTTTTTAGACAGGCAGTTATTGATTGACCTGTTCATTTAACTTTTCGTTACGGTCTCCCAATCGTTGTTTTTGTGTCGCCACCAAAAAGCATAACCAAAAAGTAAACGGGACAATCCCCTTGAAGGTAAATAACGCTGATTCCGTCCAAAAAAATAAAACATAAATAGTCAGGAGTGATAATAACAAATAGTCTTTGTATCGAATGGACAGATATAACATCCATCCGAACAACAAAAGAAGAATAAGAATTCCGGGAATCCCGAATTGTACCATATTCTCCAGATATTGGTTATGAAACTGATTAAAAGAATATGGTGTTTCAATCCCTAATAGTTCTTTTGTGTCTTCAGACCGGATTAACGGGCTAACATAACGAGTTCCCCAGCCCAATATGGGTTTTTCCTTAATAGCTTCTACGGCTATAGTCCTTAAATCCTTGCGAATAGGATCCTGAAAGCGGTCGTCTACTTTTGGAAATTTGTAGATGAACAGACAAAGAATAATCACACCTAAACCAACCAATCCCCATTTAAGAATGGGTTTTAGCCTACAATAGAAGAAATAAGCGAAAAATAACAGGAACGGAATAATCACCAATCCTATTCGTGCTCCGGTTAGCACAGTAAATATAACGGGTAACAGAACACCCAAACACAATTCAACGATCGTAATTTCTTTTTTATCCTGAAATCGTAAATAAAAAGCAATGGGTATAGCCATTATTATTATAGTACTAAAATAAGATGGGTGAGCGTGTGCTGGCCATATCAATAGAATTGATGCATATAATTTGCTATCTCTATATAGCGTATTCCAATCAAATTCAGGAATAATCGTGATATATGATAGCAACCCAAATCCACAAAAAGCGATTATAATCCAGATAAAAAGGCGTAATAATAACATGACATTTTTTGTAGAGAAAGAAACTATGCTGAATAAGAAGGGAAATAATACGAAAGGAATTGTGGTGTCCAGCCGTTTAATTCCATTTTGAAAATCGCTTGTATATATTAGGCCTATGATATTTAGAAAAAACAAACCAGAAAGGATATAAAAAATGGGGTGCCATGTAAGGTTTCTGGGTCTATTTTTTATATAATAGATTATTATGGTTAGAGCCATGATTATCATGCCCCAAGTGTTATAACTAATCTTTAAAGGAAGGGTAATAAGAAAAATACCTATTCCCATGATAGGAAGAAATTGAGAAAAGGTATGGCTGTATAAAAAAAAAAGTAAAAATAAAAATAAGCTACCGACAAAAAAAAGACGGAAGAGATATTGAAATCCAATGGGATTAGAATTATAAAATGTGAGAGGACTAAAAGCGACTGTAGATAATCCATCATCATTAGCAATTAAGCAACATTGATTGTCCACGAGCCTAACAGTTTCATAAATATTCCCACTACCTGTTATTGCATCATACATCTCATTACCAGACACCTGCACCGTATTCTTGATTTGAATTTCACGCATGCAAATTTCGCTATCCTCCTGTATAAAATATAGTTGTATCCAAAGTAAATTTACCCATTCTTCTTTAGGTATAAAAAAAATAATTTCTTTTGTTATGATGTCGTTAGTTGTTGGTAGGATTTCGATCATTCTAGGTTCGAACCTATCATTATCAGGATTAGGGTATATGTATATTAAAACTGTTTTATTTTCAGGAAAATCTCCAATTATTGATATTTCGTATTCACCATAATTGCATGAAAATAAAAAAAATATGCTAAATACACATAATATTAGTGTGTACCTATTCTGAAATAAATGTGATATCATCAACTTTTTCGTGTAAAAACTCAAATTTAATCGTCCGTTCTAGACCTTCCGATAAAGTATATGGAGCACTAAAACCCAAATCACGAACTTTAGATGCATCAAATTGAGTTGTTGCACAGAATTTTTTTACTCGAACACTGCTTATTGAAAGCTTTTTTGAAGTTATCTTCGACAAGAGATCAAAACAATACCCTCCAAACATTCCTAACCAATAAGGTAACTTTATTGAGGGAATTTTTCGCCCCAAAGATTTCCCAACTACATCTATTAATTCATTTGTAGTTAGATCAGGTTTGTCAGCATAATTATAAAGACAATACCCTGTTTGTTTGCTTTCAATTGTATATTGCATAAAATTAACAATATTTTCAACATAAGCCATTGATTTTTTATTATTGCAATGACCTATTTTCAAAAATAATCCTGAAGCAATTTGTTTTAATAAATTATAAACATTTCCCCTGTTACGTTCACCAAAAACAACAGTAGGCCTTATAATTGTTAACATTTTTTGATCACTCTCATTTCTATACCATGCTCGTAAATGTTCTTCAGCCTGAAACTTTGTTTTACCGTAATGATTGAATGGGTCAGTTGAATGTTCCTCATTTGGATTATTTTTATTCAATCCATATACCGCGACAGAACTAGTAAATATAATTTTTTTCACACCACATTTTTCCATTGCATGGAGAACATTAAGAGTCCCTTCTACGTTAACATCATAATAAAGTGATACTGGAGCCACATCATCACGATGTTCTGCGGCAAGTAATATTACTATATCTTGTCCTTTTAATAACTCTTCAAGCCTATTCTTTTCTCGAACATCCGCAACAGTCGTAATCTCTGGGTAAAAAAGACTATCCTTTTTATCAATATTCAAAAGAGAATAATTACTATCCTGTTTTAGTAACCCTATAAGTCTAGTTCCAATAAACCCAGATCCACCAATAATACAAATATTTTCCATTTATAAAACTGTATCAAATTGTTTCATAATCTTCTTCTTCGAAAAAATGTTTTCTGCACAAATACGTGCATTCACACCTAATTGAAAAGCTATATCAAAGTACCTTTCATCAACATTGTTAAAAAACTGCACTAACTCATCATCATAATCACTAAATGACCATCCAATATTATATTTCAGAATATATCTATCAATTTCACTTCCAGATTCTCCAATATATAATATCGGTTTTGCTGCTGCTAATATATTATAAAATTTTGAAGGGACACCAAGTCCATACATATTTGGGGATAAAGATATCAAAGCCACCTGACATGAATTTAAAAATACTTCCTGTTGATCTCGAGAAAATGACTCACCAATCATAACATTAAGATTATCTTTCGTTAACTCTTTTAGTCTTTCTTTATAAGCCCCTTCACCCAAAAAAATAAAATAAACCAATGGATTTTTCACTTTATCAATAATTTCCGATAATTTATTAAGTCCTTGAACCCTCCCCATATTCCCAGCAAAAAGAAATACAAATTTATTTTCTACTCCCCATCTTTTCAGATGGGTGTCATCTTTTGGAATTGGCTTTATCTTATCTATATCACTCCAATTGGGAATAACAATGATTTCTACAGTTTTTTTATTTTTCTTCCTAATTTTTTTTTCTAAAACTTCAGCCATATCCGAACCTATTGCAATTAGTCTATTGGCCCTTCTGTAGGATCGATTAAATATTTTTAATAAAAATCGATACAATATGGAAGTTTTTTTTGAAATAATTCCTGCAGCAATCGAATTTTCCGGAAATATATCATGAACTAAAATGGATAAGTTACTTTTTTTCAAACGGGCAATCCATGTAAAAAAAATCAAAAGTAATGCAGGATTTGTGACTATTAAAACATTTTCTCTTTTTCGAGCTTTAAATAGAAAACATAAGCAAAGGGCCATACTTATTCCTATCATTCTAACAATTCGTTTCCAAAAGATATTTTTATTAAAATTGAAGATATTAATTCTATGAATAGTTATTCCAGGTAAATGATCATCAGATTTAGTGTAATTTACAGATTCATAGCCTTTAGGTCCACATAATACATGAACATCTCTGGTTAGGCTCATTGATTCAGCGATCTCGGTCAAAATAGCTGCTGTTGATGATTGTTCCGGATAAAACAATTCAGAAACAATCCACAATCTTGGTTTATTCAAACCAAACCTTTCTTTTGACATAATCTGTATATGATAATATTATTCGTACTATCTTATCTGAAACATTAGGTATATTATAGTCCGATACTTTTTGAAATTCAGTATTACTATCATTTTCCAGTTGGAACAAACCTTGTATTATCCTCTCAGGATTTAAGCCTACCATCATTACGGCAGCTTCTTCCATTGCTTCAGGACGTTCGTGTGCTTCGCGGATATTAAGTGCAGAAAACCCCAGTATAGAAGCCTCTTCTGAAATGGTGCCACTATCTGAAAGTACTGCTTTTGCATTAACTTGTAATGATATGTAATCACTTAATGACAATGGTTTCATTAACCGTATCAAAGGGTCAAATTGTATCTTTTGATTTTCAATTACTTTTCTGGTTCGAGGATGTGTAGAAACTATGATTGGGAACTTATATTTTTCAACAATTAAATTCAATGCAACTATCAAATTTTTAAAATTTTGTATATCTGCAATATTCTCTTCGCGATGAGCAGATACTACAAAATATTCCTTTTCATTTAAATTGAGATCAGTTAAAATGGTTGATGTTTTAATTTTAGGCATATAATTATGTAATACTTCAAACATTGGACTACCCGTTTTTATAATCCTATCTGCAGGAAATCCCTCATTTAAAAGATACGCTCGTGCAATACTGCTATAGGTAAGATTAATATCACTAATATGATCTACAATTTTACGGTTTGTTTCTTCCGGAACTCGTTGGTCAAAGCAACGATTTCCAGCTTCCATGTGAAAAATAGGAATGTGACGTTTTTTTGCAGGAATCGCGCATAAGCAACTGTTGGTATCTCCTAATACTAGAAATGCATCGGGTTTTTCTTTTTCTAATATAGGATCTATCTTTATTAATATATGACCAATAGTTTCAACAGCATTACTTCCAGCAGCATCCAGAAAATAATCCGGCATACGAAGTCCTAAGTCATCAAAAAAAATCTGATTCAACTCATAGTCATAATTTTGTCCTGTATGTATCAGCACATGTTCAATAACCGGGGACAAATCTAATTTGATCAGAACCCGTGATAATCGGATTATTTCCGGACGCGTTCCTACAACTGTTATTACCTTCAATTTTTTCATCGCATTTATTTCCTACAAAGGTACAGTTGATAGTTGATATGAGCAAATTCTTAATTCTAAACTGGCTCAAAATACGTATCAGAATCATTCGGATCAAACTGTTCATTTATCCAAAATAATGTTAAAAGATTGCCTTGACCAACGTTAGTAATGTTATGGGTATACCAAATAGGCATATCTATATATGTAGGAACTTCATGTGAAACATGAAATTCTAAAATTTCACTTGTTCCAATTTTACGAATCTGAATTCTTGCACTTCCTTGAATTATAATGAAACGTTCTATTTTACGTGTATGGTAGTGATTTCCCCGGGTAATTCCAGGTTTTGTTACTGAATATGAAACCTGTCCACCCGCATATAGCTTTATAGCTTCTACAAATGATCCTCGTTCGTCTTTGTTTTCCTGTAACAGACTTGGAAAATATTTTTTGATATCAATATATGAACGAAATGTGTTAAACAAATTCAATTTGAACGAAGATAATAGATCAGGGATTATCCCGTTAATATAATATTGTTCTTTATAAATGTTCAGGAGTTCTAATACTTGAGATACTTTCTTTTTAACAGAAGGGGGTATAAGTAATTCTTCCTGACTCTTATTTGAGAAAATAACCTGGTATATACACTCAACCAACTCTCCAACATAAATAAGTTGTAACACACCATCTGTATCTATTATAGGTACCTGTCCATGAGTTAATTGATAGCAAAAAGTGGCAACTACTGAATTATAATAAGGAGTACCAAAAGGACCAAAAACATTTGGAATAACGAGTCCGGTAAATAATGATTGATGTTGTCTGGCCCATAAACTGAAAAGTTCCCGGCCTTTATGTTTTGATTTTCCATACAAATTATCTCTTTCTTCCTGTATAGATGAAGAAAATATAATATGAGGAGTAACTTGCATCCTATCTAATGCATTAATTAACTGGTGAACAAGATTTATATTTGTTTGGTAAAGTTTTTCCTGATCATCACACCGATTAACTGCGGCTAAATGAACTATTACATCACATTTAGCCACAAAATCATTTAACAGGTCCGGATTATCAAAATAAGTATCTTTAAATGGAACAACTTCAATTTCCTCTTTTATTTTCAGGTAATTAAAAAGATAAGTTCCAATAAATCCTGCCTGCCCGGTAATACCTACTTTCTTCATATTTTTTAACTGGTATTTGAATCCTTCCAGGAATCAGTTAAATTTTATATCATCAGCAATAAAAGACAACTTTAATAGTAATTGTTTCATCTCATCTATACTTAACTGATATGTATTATGGGAATGATAATCGTCTATAATAGATACTTTCTCCTGTCCCTCAACAAAATATTGGTCATAATTTAAGTCCCTTGCGTCACATGGAATCCTGAAATATTTTTCCAGGCTCTCTGATTTAGCCATTTCTTCCCTGGTAACAAGCGTTTCATAAAGCTTTTCTCCATGTCTTGTACCAATAACTTTTATCTTGCTTTCTGTCTTATATAATGTAATTAATGCTTGTGCCAATACCTCAATGGTTGCAGCCGGTGCTTTTTGGACAAAAAGATCCCCATTGTTTCCATTTTGAAAAGCATACAAAACAAGATCTACCGCATCATCTAATGTCATCATGAAACGAGTCATATTCGGATCTGTTATGGTTAAATCTTTTTCATCTTTTATCTGATTGACAAACAAAGGAATGACCGAACCTCTGCTGGCCATTACATTCCCATAACGGGTACAGGAAATTATAGTTTCAGCATTATTGCCAAGAGATCGGGCCTTAGCAATAGCTACTTTTTCCATCATTGCTTTCGAAATTCCCATGGCATTGATTGGATAACATGCTTTATCTGTACTTAACACGACGACACGTTTCACTCCATGTTGTATCGCTGAATCAAGTACATTTTCCGTACCTAATACATTGGTACGTACAGCCTGCATAGGGAAAAACTCACAAGATGGGACCTGTTTAAGTGCTGCTGCATGGAAGATATAATCCACTCCATCCATAGCCCCATCAATGGAACGTTTATCTCGAACATCTCCAATATAGAATTTCACTTTATTACTTTGAAGCTGATGACGCATATCATCCTGTTTTTTTTCATCACGGGAAAATATACGGATTTCTCTTATATCTGTATTTAAGAAGCGTTTAAGCACTGCATTCCCAAAAGATCCTGTTCCTCCGGTAATCAAAAGAATTTTATCAGTAAACATTATATTTTTTATATTATGTCCTTTTCATATCCATTATATCTCTTATTTGATAAAAAGTAAAATATATTTCGAATAAAATTTATATTTTTAAAAATAGATTTTATTTTAGAATATAAACGCTCATATATTTTTCTCCTTTTTACTATATAACCATCTATATCAACACATAAATACGTTTTACATACATTTTTGTATCTTTTCATAAAAGCATCAAAAATAATATTTTTAATACTAACTGAAAGATCATAAGTTACCGTTCTCAATATTAATTTTTTATTTTCAAGGCTTATACTGGTACCATGAAAATGAAAAAAAACAATGGAATAGCTCTTTTCATTAAACATGAATTGATAATTGTTCTGAAATCTGTATTGATTCATGTTCCATGGAGCTACCCCAATCCCTCTATCTTCAAATATATAAACATTTCTAAATTTTGAAGGAAACATATCTAAATATTTTTGATCACCATACCTTCCATTTTCATAACGTGCATAACACCATTCAATACAAGAATCTTTCCACCATTTTAAAGCAGCCATTCCATCTTTGTCATTTTTAAAATAAACAAATTGAACACAGTATTTTCCTGCCGGATCTTCTTTAGGTGTAAAGTGCTCTGTAATAGCTATAGATGCATTTACGCTTTCAATAGTATCAAATGCAATTTTAGGCGAATTAAAAAACATGAGATCTGCATCAATATATGTGCAATGTTCCAAGTTAAAATTCCGGATTGTATGGTAAATCGCAGAAGGTCCACAAGTCCAACAATATTCAGCACGATTACGAGTAGGTTTTACATCCAATAGTTCTTTTGTTTCAAGTTCTTTCAACGAAATAACACTCATTTTAGGTAGACGCAATTTCATTAATTTCTGATAACATTCATCATCAAAAGCATATACATACATGTGAAAATTATTACACACACTAAAAAGAGAGTCATAAAGAACTAAACCTTTAGGTAAATAATATGAATCGAAAAGTGTACAAAAATTATATGTTGAATGTTCCATGCTTTTATGCTCTCCATTCATTTATTAATTCAACCACTTTTTCCACTTCATCTAAAGCAATAACAGGACTCATTGGTAAACTCAATTCCTGATTGTGGATCAATTCGGTTATCGGAAAAGATTTATAATTATATTCTTTATAGCATCGTTGTTTGTGAGGTGGAATAGGATAATGAACGACTGTATGTACATCATTTTCATACAAATAACCTTGCAGTTCATTTCTTTTTTTTGTCCTGACAGTAAATATATGAAACACATGAGTATCCCAATCCATTACTTTAGGCATAATTATCTCCGGATGCTTAATGTGATCAATATAATAACGAGCTACATTTTTTCGATGATTATTATCTTCGTCTATGTATTTAAGTTTAATGTTTAAAACAGCAGCCTGTATTTCATCCAATCGGCTATTTAATCCCTGATAGTCAAATATATATTTTTTTTCAGAACCATAGTTCGCTAACGTTCGTATCAAATCGGCAACTTTTTTATCATTGGTTGTAATAGCACCAGCATCCCCAAAGGCTCCCATATTTTTTGTGGGGTAAAAGCTATGCGCAGCAGCGTCTCCAAGAGATCCGGTCATTTTTCCTCTATATTTACATCCGTGTGCCTGTGCATTATCCTCCATAAGCTTTAATTTATATTTTTTGCATATAGAAGCTATTTTTTCTGTATATGCACATTGTCCATATAAATGCACGATCATTATTCCTTTAGTCCTATTTGTTATAAAACCCTCAATTTTTTCAGGATCAATCTGATATGTATTGATGTCCGGTTCAACCAGTATTGGAACTAAATTATTTTCAGAAATAGCCAAAATTGTGGCTATATATGTATTAGCGGGAACTATTATTTCATCACCATAATGCATTATTCCAAGCTCTATATAAGCCCGCATGATTAACTTCAACGCATCTAATCCGTTAGCAACCCCTACACAATGCTCTGTTCCAATGAATTGAGCATATTTTTTTTCAAATTCGGCATTTTCATGTCCTTGCAGATACCAACCTGATTCAATGACTCGGCAAACAGCTTGTTTATACTCGTCAAGATGTAAGTTTGTAACAGCCTGAAGATCTATATTTTTAATCATTGTTTAATGTATTTCAAATATTTTTCATATTCCCTGATATAATCGGCTTCATCGTATTTATGTGATGCAAGTACCAAGCAAATGGATCCGGATGAAAAACCTCTTTCTGCAGCCCAAATACCGGGAGGAATATGTAATCCATAATAAGGACGGTTCAACAAAATTGTCCTTTTATTAGAACCATCGTTGAGTTCAACTTCGAAACTTCCGCTTGCAGCGACTAACAACTGATGACATTCTTTATGTGCATGAGCTCCTCTATCCTCACCTCCGGGAATATCGTAAAGATAAAAAACTCGTTTTATAGCAAAGGGTATATCAACAGAACTATGTATAGGAGTTATATTTCCACAAGCTCGTTCTACAATGCGGGGTAGTTCAATAACAGAACATTCAAATATACTAACTTTCTTAACCATAATTTACAAATTCCAAAAATTTCGTATAATCTCTAATATAATCGTCTTCATTATATACAGTTGAAGCCAATACCAAACAAAGCGAATTAGTTGAAAAATTATCTAATTTACGCCATAATCCTTTTGGAACATGCACAGCATGATATGAGCGATTGAGACTTATCTTCGTTTGTTCATACCCATCATCTATATTAAGATCAAAACTTCCTGAAATAGCAATAAATACTTCTTCCAATTCCTTGTATGCATGTCCACCCCTTGATTCACCGCCAGGAACATCATAAATGAAATATACTCTTTTTATTTCGAACGGTATATGATTATGCTCTTCAACAAAAGTTAGATTTCCCCTATCATCCATTATTTTGGGGAGATTAAACAATTTAACCTGTGACAATATCATTTTCATTTTCTTTCAGTTTAAATAAACATCCTTTATATTCTGAAGGTAGATTTAATTGATACTTATCTTTAAAGTAATAAACTGGCTCATATCCATATTGGTTGAAAAAATTCATGAATTTATGTTCACTAAAAATCCAACATGGATAGCTTGCATTATAATAATTTTTGGGAACTTTTTGAATAGTGATCCTGTCAGACTGACTTTTCGTGAAACCAGTACGAGTTATGACGATGTATTTAAATTTCTTTCCAAGAACATCGGATAATAAATCATAAGGACTTTCCAAATATTGTAATACGGAACCGAACAATACACCTTGAATTTCTTCTGTATTTTGAGAAATACAGTCATCAACCGACATGTGAAATTTCAAAATATCAGTTTCAAATTTTTTTTTCCCATATTCGACGAAATGAGGTTGTTCCACTACATTCCATCGGATTCTCTCTAACTGGTCAAAAAATATTTTATTTTGGTAATACGCAGTACCCAGAGCACCACCAAAGTCAATAATATTCAGTTTACCTTTGTTTTGAGCTGCTATCCACATCAAAGAAAGTAACAACTCCCAAGGATATTGTTTTGCCTGTTTATTTGATGCATTCTTTAATTCTAACAGGGTTCTTTCGGCTTTTATGAGAATATTTTCCGCATCGTAACCGGTTGTGAGCCTACTTGCTTCGTCCCACGTTTTATAGTTTCCATACCAGCCACTGCCTCGAAAAAAGACAAATAACCTGGATGGTATATGATGAATAATGTGATATTTCATACTCATATTACTGTATTTTTATCAAATTTTAATGTTCGTTGTACTATTTTATCATAACTAAGAAATTCCTCAGAAGTTTTTAACGCCCCTGCTTTCATTTTATTTAATAAATTTGGAGTATCAATTAATACTCTTATTTTCTCAGCTATATTTTCTGCATTAATTTCATCTTCCTTTAAAATCATCATATTATTATTTTTGTTTAGATACGCTACCGGTTGATCTTTTAACTGTCCCACAATCAACGGTAATCCCATTCCAATTACTTGTTGCCATAAAATAGATTGACTTGCAGGAAAAACAGCAAAGTCAGAGGCATCCATATAGTCATACACTTCTTTACCACTTAACCATCCAGTAAAATAGATTTGGTTAAATCCTTGACTCATTTTTTCTAACTTAATCTTATAGGTACTATCCTTACCTTGAGGTTCTCCTACTACGATTAAATGGAGACGAGGATCTGACAGCATAATAAATGCTTCGATCAAAAAATGAGTCCTTTTCACTATATCTAATTTTCCACCAGTAAAAATCACAAAATCGCCATATGGAATATTGAGTTTTTCTCTGATTATATGACCATTATGCGCCATTTTAACTTCATTAACCATGTCAATATCGGCTCCTAATGGTAATACCTCCATTCGATCGTAGGGAACTTTATATACATCATGTAAAAAAGTCAAGCTAGCTGGTACAACCGGATAGATTTGGTCGATATATTTAATAACGCTATGAAGAAATATTTTTCTTATAATTTTATGCAAAATATTTAAAGAAATCCAATTGTTTGCAGAATTACTATAATCAGCATGATAATCCATAATAATCTTAGTATTAGGATTTTTCTTTTTATATTTTATCGCTTCTCTCAAATTCAGATGTATGCTATGTGCAAAAATAATATCTGGTTTTTCAATATTCAATATCTTAGTAACACCTCCGAACTTACGAAGTTTATTAAAAACATTAAACAAATAGGGAAGTTTTATTATTTTCACGCCATCGATAATCTTTTCATTTTTAACAACGTTTCCGTTATATTTATCAGACATATAATCAAATACAGATTCAAATGTTGAAGCGATAATTGTAACATCATGACCATGTTTTTTATAATACTTTGATAGGAAATTTTCCTGATATTGTAAGGTATGATTATAAAAATCACATAACATTAGAATTTTCATAGAATAGTATGAGAAATTTTATTTGAAAACAAAGGTTCTGAAAAATCGCAATTATTTTTTAACGAAAACATAGTGGCACTCAATATCCATAGTTCAAAATTATTGAATAGACTACCAGTAACTTGAGCCATCCAGAAAAAAAATACTAATAAACAGAAAAAAAATAAATAGTATGCAGATTCCCTTCTTAAAGAAGATATTTTTTTATATAAATTATACATAATTATAATAAAAAAGAATAGGCCCAAAAGTCCTAACGCCATCATTATTTCTAAAAAAATATTGTGAGGATAAGCCCCTCCACTATACTTAGATTCAGTTACAAATCTTTTACCTATAATAGGAGATGATTTAAACATCTCAAAAGCTTCTGAATATAAATCAACTCTGGTCTCTTTTTTACCTGTCTGTGAATTTTCTTTCATTAATTTGAACCGATTAAAAATGCCTATTTCGATATTATTCACAGATATATATGATAAAACTAAAGTCCCGGAAATAAATATAATAAATAAAATGGTGAGAATTTTATTATAAAAATTGAATGTCTTTTTTGAATCCGAATAAGTAATAAAGGCGATTACCATAGTCGTTAAAATTGTTGATAATATAGGTCCTCTGGAGGTACTGATTATCAGATTAAATAATCCTATTATCAAAAAAAACCAAGCAGCATTGATTATCAGTCGAGGGAATAGATGTTTGTATTTTACCAATACACAAAAACATGATAAAAAAAGACATCCTCCATATATGCCAAAACTAATTGGGTTAAGTATATCCAGATCTTTATATAAAAGACCCGCTCTCCTGATAAAAAAGCCTGAAGAGAATGACCAATTGTTCTGATAGAAATAACATAGTAATATTAAAATATTAACAATAATCAGCAAATAAAAACAACGCATTATTGTTTTTTTTACATCCGAAAATTTAAAAGCTATAAGTATTCCAATTACAGGGATTAAAATGGAACCCAAGTAATAGGAATAAACATTTAACAGTCCGTAATATACATTAACCTTTACAATTAAAGTATCCCAGATTATTCTTAACAAATAAATAAATAAAAATATTAGTAAAGGAGTTGAGGCTTTGCTTAAAGAATGAACTTTTGAAGATAACAGGATAATAATTACATATAACGATAAAAACAAACATATGCCTCTATAAATTATACTAATCGGAGTGGACGGAACATTCAATAAAACAGACAATATTGCACATATTGGATAGCCAAAACAAAGTAAAACAAATACCCATGATATAATATTACCTAAAAAAACGAATGATTTATTTTGATAGGTATCTGTATGATGGAAATTAGTTACCATTATGTTTTTTTAGAAAATTACAATACAACTTTTTAAACCATTTTCTTTTTCTTGTTACAGAATTATTATGCCACAAGATAGTAAAATTTCCACCAACTATTTTACATCTTTGATATAACTTTACAATCTGTCTATGGGCTTCTTTGATTGTATATTTCTTGTACCCAAATAAAGTCATATCCATTACAATAAGCGGACGTTCTTTAATCGTAAATTGTACATCATTTTTCAAATCATATGGATGAAAGTCATAACATGTTCCACATCGAAACCCTTCCCTATCTGCATATCCAAGAGTAGAATCATATAATATTCCTGCTTTTTCTAAATTCCTGAATGTAGAATGAATATCAAAACGTAAATAATGCTGTCTCGCATATATAATAGATTTATTAGATGCTAACTCTATCTTTTGTTTCTCCAATGAATACAAGTTTTCATCAGTTAAAGTTTCAAAACTTGCATGATATCCAATAATCATATTTATTTTATCGATCTGAAGAAAAACATCTCGAACCTGTGATTGATTTGGATCATATCCGCAATCATATTTATTAGGTACTGCACCCATAAAATAAAATTCAGATATAAGATTGTATTGATGAGATATGTTAAGCAATTCATTAATAGCTGTAATATATGGGTCATTTGCTGGTCTATTAAAAGATCGAATATATTGAATAACAGATCTAAAAAAAACAAAAATATTTTTAGACAAATAGATATCTCCAAGAAGGGTTCTTATTGATTTTTTAAAACTGGAAAATCTTCTTACCTCATCAATATCATGAGATGGTATTATTGTACACTTCGGAATAACAAAAGTATTTTCCGGAAATAATATTTTTAGATATTTTTGTAGTATTAAAGCATATTCGTCTACAATAGGATAATCGATGAAATTATATTTTGTTGCAATGCTATGTTTGCTTTCAAACCTGCCATATACATCCCGGTCTTGAATAAATGCTTCCTCACAACGTGAAAGCATAATAAATGATAGGGGTATAATATCTGCATATATAAATAATTCATTACCTATTACTTCTGCAAAAGAAAAACCATCTTCGAGAGGAATTGGGATCATCCCCATACCATCAATAGTTGCAATTTTATTAAGCTTAAGCCCCCCAGTTATAAGAGACAAAATATCAGAACAATGTGAGATTTGAAATATTATTTTTTTTGTCCCAATGAGCGCTGATGCCTTTTTTCTATCTTCTGCGACTTCAATTAATACTTGATCCTGAAATTCAGGGCATGCAATCATTAATAAATGCTTAATTGTATATTTTATGGCATTTACAGTTAAATAGATATTTTCATTTTCCATTCACAAAAAAATTAATATCAATATCTTTTAGTAAAAAGGGATTTCCATGTCCACTATATACAATAATATTTTTATTATAAAATTTTGAAAAAACAAGATCCAAACTGTTTTTCAATTGATTTTTATTCCCCCCGGGTAATTTCGTGACTGTTTGGAAATCTTTTATTAAAAGATCTCCACAAAATAAATTATTATAAAAATAAAAAGAAATACTACCATCAGTATGTCCGGGTGTATTAAAAAAATCAATCATTACCCCATTCCACAATAATTCATTATTAATGGACTCTATAGTTATATCTGCAGGACAGCATTTAAATCCGGATTGATTATAAAAAGCAGATAAATTTTTCTTTGCATCAATCATATGTTCACTACAAATTGCAGATGAAATAACTTTGCATGGAAACAAATTTTTGAGTTGATTTACCCCCCATATATGATCAAAATGCTCATGTGTAAGTATAATATATTCCGGAGATATTTTTCTATCTTTGATGAACTTTAAAAGTTCATTGCAATATTCTGCTCCCGGATCTACAATAATACAATTAGCATTATTTTGAATATATAGAATAAAACAATTCGAATCAACAGGCGAATTTATAATTTGTTTTACCTCAATTTTCATCAGATCAGGCAGTAACGTTTATAGTCCTTCCTCCATCTACTGTTATTTGCTGACCCGTTATCCACCGGGATTTTTCAGATAAAAGAAATACAACAGCTTCAGCAATATCCTCCGGAAAACCAAGTCCCAAAGGGTAAGTAGCTTCCATTCTTTTCAAAACTTCTTCATTCTCATAAATACTTTCTGTCATTTCTGTTTTTACTCCGCCGGGAAGAACAGAATTAACTCTGACATGAGGAGCTAACTCAACAGCCAAACAACGCATAAGTGAATCCAAAGCACCCTTAGATGCTCCATAAACACTAAGCGCCTTTGCACCCATGTTACTTATATTACTTGATATAAATACAATATTCTTCATAGCCAGGTTATTTATTTTCCTTTGCATCAGGGTTTTTATTATAATAACTGCCGATATGAAATTCGTATTTAATGTATTTGAGATATTATCAATTGTCACCATTTTTAACGGAAGCATTTTCATATAACCGGCACAATGGACAAAATGGCTTATTCTGATCTGATTTTTTTCTATAAATTCAGATAAGGTTGATGCTATGTCGTTGATATTGTTTAAATCAAATGTCCAGATTAAGATTTTCCTTTCTTTTCCACACATTTTTTCCGTAGATTCTAATCGTTCTTCGTTTCTTCCGTTCAGAATAATATTATATTCTTTTGACAAAATAGATGCCATAACCTTTCCTATTCCGGAAGAAGCTCCGGTTAACAATAAATAAGAATCCCTTTCATCTTCCATAATGATATGTTCTAATTATTATTGTGCTGTAAATCCACCATCGATATTAAAAACAGCTCCAGTAACCCATTTACTGGCATCCGATAATAAATACGATATCGCATAAGCGATATCTTCCGGATCGCCAAGTCCTAAAGGATGTAATTTTTCCAAAATATCTGAATGGCTTTCATCAAACATTGGATTAATATCATCCGACATTTTTGTTTTAATAAATCCCGGAGCGACACAATTGACACGTATCCCTTTTGATGCAAGCTCCATCGATAGAGATTTAGTAATACCAATGATCGCTGATTTACTCATCGCATACCCTACATTTGCAGCAGAACCAACAATACCATATACTGATGAAACCAGAACAATGGAAGCCGTTCCTCCTGCATATACATTTCTGTTTATAAAAGTTTTAGCTAATTCGATTGCCGAATATGTATTCAGATTATAGATTTCCTGACATTTTCTTTCATTAATTGACTTAAGAGGTGCAATATATGGCTTTCCTGCAAGATGAACCAATCCATTGAGTTTTCCAAAATCACATACTTTAGTAAGTACTTTATCTTTAATTTCAGAAGGAATACTTAAATCAACGATCAAATAATCATCGGTTGATGCACAAGCTTGTAGCGTTTCTTTTAGTCCATTTTCATTTATATCAACTAAAAGAAGCTTAGCTCCCATTTGAGACAAAAAAAGACTTGTTGCTCTCCCGATTCCAGATGCAGCTCCTGTTATCAAAAATGTTTTCTCCCTAAGAGAGAATGGATTTATATCCATCGTTTTATCAAATTACTTTTTACTAATTATCAGTTTCTTTAAATTACCAATTGTTTTTGCATCATTAATTTCAGCAGCAGAAAGAGTAACACTATAATTTTCATCTGCTAATGCAATAATTGAAAGAATTGTTAACGAATCCCAACAATCAAAGCCAGATAATTCATCATCTAATTCTACGGTATCAACTTCAAGAACTTCTGCCATATCTTTTTCAAAATTTTCCATAATGATTAATAATAAATGATTTCATTAAATTTTAAATTATTCATATCAAGTAAAAGCGATCCCCAGGTCAATCCGACACCAAATCCGGCTAAACATAATTTAAAGTTATGTTTGGTCAGGTTTTCTCCCAAGTTATAACTAATATTTAGCGGAATTGTAACACCGCTCGAATTTCCAAAATTTTCTACGATATTACTGGGAATTTTATCACGAGAGACACCTATCTTATCTGCTAATTTCTGCAGCATAAACCGATTAGGTTGATGAAACATGTAATAATCAATATCGTCCCTAGTCACATTTGCTTGAACAAGAAGTGACTCAATCATCGGAGGTACTTCTTTCTGGACAAAATTAAATACTTCATCTCCTTTCATTACCAGATGATCTTTACTTCTAAGGTTACCATTAATATCTTCTTCCAGAATCGCTGTTTTCGGAGATGATGGCAGTCGCGCACCTCCAGCAGGGATATTAAGAGCCATTGCACCTGCACCATTCATTTTTATATTTCCAAAAATAATATTCTCGTCATCAGAAATTTCAACAATAGTAATTGCTGCTGCATCACCGATTAACGGATTACTATTTCTATCCTTTTTCGATACCTTAGGACTTAACACATCAGCATTAAGCAGTACAACCTTTTTAATGGCTTCCAAATCCAATAACATAAAAGCTTGTATAAGGCCGAGAATATATCCTGCACACCCTTGGTTTATATCCAGACATATCATATCTTCCTTCAGTCCAAAATATCCTTGTATCAAATTACTGGTAGGGGGCATTATATAATCCCCTGATTGAGTAACCAACACAAGCGCATCAATATCTTCCTTTTCCAATTTTCCAACTTCAAAAAGATACGATAATCCATGTATGCAGAGATCAGAAGAACAGACTCCTTCTTCTACAATTCGTTTCTTATTATATCCCATAGCCATTTTTAATTTTAAGGATTTCGCAGTGGAAAAATTATAATTTCCCATTTCATCCTCAAAATAGACTTCCCTATCAGGGAGAATAGATAAGATTCCGGTTATTTTCTTATTTTGAAATTTAAAATCCATAATTATATAACACCCTTTTTTCTTAATAAAGTAGCGATACTTTCAATAGAAGAAAAATTATCAGGGATAATATCTATTCCATCAATAGAAATATCAAATGTTGTATCTAAGGAATTGACCAAATTTACAATATCAAATGAGTCCAACATTCCTTCTTCTATAAAATTAACATCTTCAGTAAAATCAAATTCTGGGCGAAGATCGGTTAAAATTGTTATTATTTTCTCTATCATATGATTAATTACATTATAAGTATTTCATCCATAATATTTTCAAATCGAAAGCCATAGTGTATATATCGCTTAATGGCATTTTCATTATCCTTTAAAACCCAAAATAATTGCCGTTTCGAATTATTTCCTTTAAAAAAGAATTTTCTTAACAAAAGAGATCCAATTTTAATACCTCGACATTCTTTTGCTACAAACCAATAACGCAGATATTGAGTAGCACCTGATATTTCATATGCGAGAAAACCTGCAATTCTATTGTTTTTCTTATATAGCAATAATGTCTTGTCTTCAATCCAATTATCAATCTCTTCTATGAATGGGATTTGCTCTGCCCTTTTATCAAAATTGTCATATAATAAAGATAATATGTCTTCAGCATCCGTTTTTTGTGCTTCAATAATTTCATCACCAATGAATGAAGCTTCAAGGACTGTTTTTCTACTCATCCTTATTAAAGATTTGTACGGAGAAAACCCATATTCTAAAAAAGGTATTTTCAATCTTTCAATTGTTTCTTTATCTCCTCCCAAAATATCAATTGAATAACTACATTTATCTAAATACTTTACATCTCTAGATAAATCTTCTATAGAACCTGAGCAAAAGAAAAGGTGATAAAAGTCATCATTTTGTTTTAACAAAAAAAGTGTGTTTCCAAATGTTACTAATTTCAGCACTCTTTTTTCCACCCATAAATTGTGCTTTTTCATGTCAAGGAAAAAATTAGTGATAAAACCTTTAGATTTTACACCAGCGACAGCTTCTTGAATTTGATATATGTTTTCAACTAAAACCATATAAATTATCCATTCACTATTTTAGTCAAAGATAGTCTATCTATTTTTCCATTCGTATTTCTGGGTAATTCATCCATTTTTAAATAAATGGTAGGAAGCATATATTTGGGTAAAACTGTAGTAATTTGCTTCCTGAACTCCGCTATAGATATTTCTTTTTCGGATTCATAAAAAAGAGTAATTTCTTTTTTTGCATAATTATATATTACACATCCATTTTTTGCTAACTTTAGTGTATTTACTATAACATGTTCAATTTCGCCCAACTCTATTCTATACCCTAAATGCTTGATTAAACTATCCTTACGACCTTTAAAAATTATTTCACCTCTATTATTAGTACTTACAATATCACCAGTTCTATAAATTATTTCAGGATATGATCTATTCACTGGGTTCTGGACAAATGCAACTTTTGTTTTTTCAGGATTATTATAATATCCCATTGCAAGAGAAGTTCCCCTGACACACAATTCCCCTTCCTCCCCTTGAGATGCTAATTCTTCTTTTTCATTTAAAATAAGGATATCTGTATTTCTACATGGAAATCCAATAGGAATAGGTTCATCATCATTTATTTCCCTATTTGCAATAAAAAAAGTACAATCCAGTGTAATTTCTATTGGCCCATATAAATTAGTAAACTGGACATTTGACAATTGTTTTTTCCAATAATTAAATTGCTTAGTAGGAAATACTTCACCAGCAAACCATACTTTTTTTAAATCAGGCAACTGAATTTTCGATAACAGATCCATGTTGGCAATATTTACCATGATAGTAGGTACCCAAAATAAAAAAGTAACCTTTTTTTCCTTTAATAAATCCAATATTTTTATAGGAAAAGCAGCAAAAGAATCAGGGATCAAAACAATTGTACTCCCTTTTGCCATTAACATACAAAGTTCAAAACTATAAATATCAAAAACCAAGGGAGAAAGAGAACCCATAATTTCATTATCGGAAAATTGAAATGTATCTTTTGCCCATTCTGTAAAATCAATAAAGCTTTTATGATTAAGTAGCACTCCTTTAGGAACACCTGTTGATCCAGAAGTATTTATGATACAATAAGGATCTGTATCTATTACAGAATCTCGTTTTATTTTTAAACGTTCATTTTTTGAATAAGAGTCATTATCAATATCATCAATATTGATGATATTGATGTTAGTGTTTATTCTTCTTAACTTTTCAATATTAAAAGAATTTGTAATTATTGCAGCAGGTTGAATTAGTTCTAGTATATTATTGATCCGGATTTCCGGAGATTTTATATCTATATTCATATAAAAATTTGCACTATAGGTAATTGCAATATCAGCAACGACACTATCTACACTTTTAGGTAGGTAAACCGCAATAGGTTTATTGATTATATTTGAAAAAAAAGTATCTAAATGTAAAGCTAATGCTAAAGATCTTTTTTGTAGAGATAAAAAACTAACATTAAATTCACCATCTATAACGGCAATTTTAGATGGTTGCTTTTTAACCGTTTCTTCAAAATATTCAATTATATTTATTTGCATTTGGAATTAATTGTTTTTCGTGAAATATTTCTTTAAAGGAACAGGTCGCAAATATACAACAATACCTCTTCTTCCAAGCTCAATAGTTTTATGTATAAAATATTTTGCATCATACACATTAACTGTCAAATTAGAAATTCGTTTTCTTATATATTTAGATTTATCAAAATATTTGCTGATCATCTTATTATGAGAACGATTTGTAAAATGATAGGAAAAATTATCGGAAGAGGTTAAATATTTCTGTTCATAAATTGTATTATCTTCTAATTTTATCTTTATTATTGTTTCTTTTTGAAAAAAAAGAGCAAAATAAGGCAATTCTGTTCTTAATATACTATCAGCACAATGCATTATCGTTCCTACAAAATACTTACCTAGTCCGAATGTAAATACAAGAGCATTAAGTTCCGCCAACTTATAGTACGGTGATTTTTCATCCCAACAGCTAGTTGAAAACTGATGCTCATTTAAAAGGTAATCACTCATCGGACCTAAGGCACAAACAGAATGCCTGTTTATACTACGTTTTACATTAGGATAATTTCTGAAAGTTTCGGCAATTATTCCTGCAGCTGTGGGAGTTCCTTTGATACTAAAAACACTATCCGGTTTCCTTAATAATGGATATGCCGGCATTGCCAAAGTTCCCTCAGTTCCAATTTCTGTAAGTACTGCATTTATAAATTCATTTATTGTTCCTGTATAATTATAAAACTCATCCCATGAACTATGAATGAAAATAGTAGCTCCTTTTTTTAGTCCCATAGACTTCATTAGTTCAATTAAATCATAGGTCGAATAGGTTTGTTTATATATTTTTTGTTCAACTTTTCTTTTAACATTCGTTTTGAAGGCCTCCCAAGAACGTACTTTCGTTCTTTTTTTTATCCAATACCATATCTTATGTTGTAATTTAAAAAACATGTTTTATTTTTTTCCTTTTGCCAATCTATATGTAAGACCAATCTGAATAAGATAAGCAAGACTTCGTCCTATACAAAACAAAATCAGTGTGGCCTTAATATCGTCTAAAACCATACCTATTATTAATGATGTTAAAGTTAACAATAAAAAGAGACTCTGCCAAAATAAATCCAATTTTTGTTTTTCAGCAATAATAAAAATCCAACTCGTTGGCATACTAATAAAACTTATCATATACATCACACACAATAATCTTGCATATTCTCCTGCAACATACCATTCTGCGCCAAAAATGAACGAAAAAAGAGAGGGCGCAATAATGAATAAAATAATAAATGGGATAATCACAATCTTTAAAAGAGTAAGGGTTGTTTTTCTGTATATAGCAAGACAATTTCCTGTATTGTTATAATCATGAGTTGCTCTCTGCTTAAAAACATCTTTAAATGTATTGCCTAAAAAGCTAAGAGGAACACCTAAAACTCTATCTGTTAGTGCAAACAAACCGACTTCATGAATACCAAATTCCATAGTAATAAAAAATATGGGCAACCGGCCGGCTAAAGTATTTAGAAATTGTCCTGGAATGTTATATTTTGCAAAATCCAAATATCTTCTAGAAAAATATTTCATTTTGCGTATTGTAACATATTTAAACAAATAGAGATCTTCCTTTAAAACTCTATAAATTGCCAATGATGATGAAATAAGTTGACCGATTATTTGTCCAAATATCAGACCTGAAGAGGTCTTTGTAAAACCAAACAGGAGAGATCCTCCTGTAATACCGCTTGTATTAGTGATTTTATTCTTACTTAATATAATAAAACTCTTTTTTCTTATGCACCATTCATTAAAAACCAAGTATATTGTAGCCAAAAATGCGCTCATTGGAACTAACCACAACACATTTTGAAAATCTCCTCCATTGAGGATAGAAGAAAGAAATGAAGATATGGGTTTTTCAAAAATTAGAAATAAAAAAAGTAATATAAGAGAAAAAGATAAAGCCAATATACAACTAAGAGATAAAACATTTATGGCTTCTTGATTTCTTTTTGGTAAAATAATTGCTAGTTCATATTTCCCCGAAATAAAAATCGTAATAATTGCAGTTATTGCCATAAAATTTTCATATACCCCAAATTCATCCGGTGAAAAAAGTCTGGTTAATAACGGGGCACAGAGTATAGGTATTAATTGTGCAATGGCAGTACCACTCATTAGTGTTAGCAAGTTTTTCTTAAACTCACTCCCTTGTAGCACTTTATGAAAGAATTTATTAATTATATTTTTCTCCACATTTCATTCTTCATAAAATAAAGCAAACTTTGCCCCTCTATGCATATATTATTTTTAAAACGATATCTTCTCCATCAATCTAATTCCAGAAAGTACATCCTCCTGACTCGGAAATTTCTCCCATTGTTTTTTTACAATATATTCATACATCTTATCATGTCCTTTACCATACTGGTGGTCAATGGTAAAATCCATATCCGGTTTTTCCATCTCCTCCACATCCCAAAAATCAATCCGGTTCAGATTGGTTCCGCTTAAACGAACAGTTCCTTTTTCACCAATGACTGTCAGTTCCGTCATAAAATTGGTACGATATACGCTTACCGTTGCATTTAATGCACCTATTGTTCCGCTTTCCAATTCACAGATGGCAGAAATGGTGTCATGGACTTCAAATTTACGTAAATCCCCACCTACGCCATAAGCATTTTTTATCTTTCCGAAAAGGAAATGGATCATATCCACATAATGACTGGCTTGTGTATAAAAAACACCTCCGTCATATGCTTTGGTACCATGCCAGTCGATGTTAAAATATTCATCATTCCGGTTCCAGAATATATTACATACAAACTGATAAATCTTGCCTAAACGGCCGGATTCGACCAGTTCTTTCATAAAAGCCACCAAAGGATTGTAACGATTCTGGAAGACCGGTAATAAGATTTTACCAGCTCTTTTTACTTTATCCAGCATTTCAAATACTTCCCGTGAAGTAAGGGAAATAGGTTTTTCACAAATGATATAAGGAATGTCCGTGGTCTCAGCTATTTCTATTACATGCCGGGGATGCATACCTGAAGGGGTTAATACAGCAACTATGTCAACATCTTTCAGTTGCTTATAATCTGTAACATAAGGTACGGAAAGTTGTGAAGAAACCGCTTTGGCCTTTTCTTCATTTATATCGCAAATCTGTGTAATATCGATCCCGTCAACAACCTGAACCGCTTCGATGTGTCGTTTAGATATTCTTCCGCAACCGACCAGTGCCAATCTTTTATTTTGTGTCATTCCTTTTTAAAGCTTATAAATGTTTTCTTCGTTTTGTGAATAAGCATTTTGTAAATCTACGATCATTTTAGCATGTTTACGGATCATCTCAAAATCATATGCCGAATGCTTCGTAGAGATCACTACGACATCTGCATCAGAAAGGTTTTCGGGAGATAATTCAATTGAAGAAAAAGAATTTCCTCCGCACGTCTTTATTTGTGAAATAAAAGGATCATTGTATGATACAACACCTCCTTTTTTAACCACTTCATCTATAATTTCCAATGCAGGGGACTCACGTTCATCATCAATATTCGGTTTGTAGGCTACTCCAAGGAAAAATACCTTACTCCCGTTAACAGGCTTTTTCTGTCTGTTCAACGCTGTATTTATTTTAATATACATATAATGAGGCATTCGCATATTGATATGTCCTGCCGTATGAATCATACTCAGATCAAATTCATACATTTTGGCAATATGTTCCAAATAAAAGGGATCTAAAGGAATACAATGCCCTCCAATCCCAGGACCCGGATAAAAAGCCTGAAAACCGAAAGGTTTGGTCTTGGCTGCTTCTATGACTTCCCAGATATTGATATCCATTTTTCCGGATAATAATGCCAGTTCATTAATCAAACTGATATTGATCAGCCGGTAAGTATTTTCAAGAATTTTCACCATTTCCGCTACGCGGGGAGAACTGACCGGATAGATATGATCAATGGCTTTGGAATAAATTTTCTTACCGATTTCTAATCCTTCTGAAGTCATGGCTCCCAAAACCTTAGGCGTATTTTTGGTGTGGAAATTTTTATTCCCGGGATCTACCCTTTCCGGCGAATAGGCCAGCCAGAAATCTTTACCTACTTTCATCCCTGATTCCTTTTCAATAATAGGGAGCATCACGTTTTCGGTAGTTGTCGGATAAGTGGTACTTTCCAGACAAATGAATACTTCCCGTTTCATATTTTGTCCGATGCTGATACAAGCTGATTCGATATAACTCATATCCGGCTTTCTGAACCGGTCCAATGGAGTCGGAACACAGATCAAAATAGCATCACATTGATTCAATTCGGAAAAATCAGTGGTCGCACGGAAATAGACTTTGTTGACGACTTCCTTCAATACGGCATCACGGATATCTTTTATATAATTTTCACCATGATTGACTTTATCTACCTTTGACTGAGATTTGTCAAACCCAATGACATGTACACCTGCTTCAGCAAATGCAACCGCCAAAGGTAATCCGACATACCCTAGTCCTATAACACCAATAATTTCCTGATTATTATCTATTTTCTCGTGTATATTCATTTTTCAAATTTGACGCAAATTTAATCAATCCGATGGACTTTATTATTCTCCAGTTGATATTTCTGCTTGCTTTCAGGGCAAACAGCTAATCCGTTTCCATCAAAAGCCAGGTTATAACCATATTCGCTCATCCATCCTTTATGTCTGGCCGGATTACCGACCCACAAGGAATATGGAGGTATATTTTTAGTAACAACAGCTCCTGCCCCGATAAAAGCAAATTCACCTATATCATTTCCACATACGATGGTAGCATTGGCACCAATCGTCGCACCTTTTCCCACGTGTGTCCGGGCATATTCACCCCGACGATTAATCTGACTTCGGGGATTGATCACATTGGTAAAAACACAGGATGGACCTAAGAAAACATCATCTGCACAGGTTACACCCGTATAGACAGATACATTGTTCTGTATCTTGACGTTATTTCCCAGGATAACTTCCGGTGATACTACCACATTCTGACCTATATTACAATTTTCCCCAATCTTACAACCTTTCATGATATGCGAAAAATGCCATATTTTCGTTCCTCTACCAATGGCACAATCATCGTCAATCACGGCTGTAGGATGTGCAAAGTAAATTTTATCCATTATTCAAAAAAGGACTTAATTGCTGATATGATAATTTCTTGTTCTTTTTTCGTTAGTTCGGTATGCATCGGCAAAGACAATACAGATGAGGACAATTCTTTAGAAATATGTAATGATTCGGCAGCTTTGGCTATATTTCTAAAAGCGGGTTGTTCACTCATCGGCAAAGGATAATAGATCATTGACGGGATACTTTTTTCTGCAAGGTATTGTTTTAATTTATCCCGCTTTCCGTTTTTTATTTTTAATGTATATTGATGATATACATGCGTAGAATAAGGCATTTCCTGAGGTATTTCAATACCACTAATCCCTTTTAATCCATCATGATAAATCTGTGCTGCCTGATACCTGGATTGTGCATACTCATCCAGATATTTCAGTTTCACATCAAGAATAGCAGCTTGCAAGGTATCTAAACGCGAATTACAACCCAACACTTCATGATGATATTTTACTTTTTGCCCATGCATGGTGATCATGCGGAGTTTTTCTGCTAACTCGTCATCTTCTGTCATAATAGCTCCACCATCGCCGAAACAACCTAAATTTTTAGACGGAAAAAATGAAGTACAACCAATATGTCCGATGGTACCTGTTTGTTTTTCTGATCCATCAGAAAATTGATATCTGGTTCCCAATGCCTGAGCGTTATCTTCAACTACGTATAAATTGTTTTTCAGGGCAAAATTCATGATCTCTTCCATTGGGCAACTCTGTCCGAACAGGTGTACCGGAATTATAGCCTTGGTTTTAGAAGTTAACCCTCTTTCTATATTTGCTAGGGATATATTAAACGATCGCGGATCAACATCTACCATTACCGGTATTAATTTCAGAAGTCCGATAACTTCAGCTGCAGCTACGTAGGTAAATGCCGGAACGATTACCTCGTCCCCCGGTTGCAGCCCCAACGCCATCAACGAAATTTGCAAGGCGTCCGTACCGTTCCCGCATGTTATCACATGTTTAGCTCCCGTATATTTCTCCAGATTTGCTTTGAATTTCCTTACTTGTGGTCCATTAATAAAAGCTGTATCTGTTATTACTTTTGATATAGCATCATCCACTTCTTGTTGAATCTTTCGATATTGACCCAAAAGATCACACATTTGTATTGCCATATTTGTCAAATCATTATCCTGTTTATGTCATGCTTTGTTAAGACCCCGCAAAGATAGTTAAATACGTAAAATAAAACAATCCGGATATTATTATGTTCCAGATGTCCCAAATATTTTTTAATTTTTAATCTTTCACCATTCCAATTCAATCCATTTATTTATTTTTGTAAATTGTTGAAGTAGAAACAGCCATTACATGAAAACACTTTTCCGCCAAAATATCTATTATTTCATAACCATATTCATCCTAATTATCTCAGGAGGACTTATCTTACTTTTTTCATCTAAAGAAGGCTTTTCGCTATGGGTGAATGCGCGTTATTCCGGGTTAATGGATATCGTTATATTAGGCATCAACCAGATAGGTACAGTTTGGTTCAATGCGTTAATCGTCATTCTGCTATGGTTATGGAAAGGGTGGAAAACAGCCTTACAGGGAGCTTCCTGCTTTGCAGTAACAGTTTTAGTAATTGCTTTCTTCAAATATGTGGTTTTTCCCGGCACTCCACGTCCGACGGTACTTTTCGAAGGAAGAGAAATACTCCGGCTCATTGAGGGCGTGGTCCAGTTAAAAACGGAAAGTTTTCCATCCGGACATACGGCATCAGCTTTTTCCATAGCCACAGTCCTGGCATTTTTGCTTCCCGGAAAGCAATACCACTGGCTACTTGCATTGGCAGCTGCTTTGGTAGGATATGGTAGGATTTACCTCTCACAACATTTCATCACAGATGTGTATGCAGGAATGATCATTGCCGTAATTGTTTCTACATTCATTTACTGGTGGATGGAAAGAGTTTTGCATATCAATAATCCGGTTCAGCCGGAAGTAATAACGAACAAAAATATTCATCCATCAACATCATGAATCAACATACCAGAAGAGGATTTATCAGATCGACACTTGGGGTAACTGCCGGAATACTGGCAGGCAATTCTTTATCGGGGAATGCATTTTCTCCCTTGATGATACCCCATCGCCAAAGCCAACCACGCATCCGTTTTTCCGTAATAGGACTGAACCATGGACATATTTACGGTCAGGTACAATCAGTCATCAAAGGTGGAGGGGAGCTGGTTGCATTTTATGCAAAAGAGGACGATCTGTCCCAGGCTTTTGCAAAACGTTATCCAAACGCCAAACGGGCCCGGAGTGAGGAAGAAATCCTCGAAGACAACAGCATACAGCTGATTGTGAGCGCTTCCATACCTAGTGAACGGGCTCCGCTGGGTGTGCGGGTAATGGAACATGGAAAAGATTTTATGGTGGATAAACCGGGAATCACGTCCTTATCCCAACTAAAAGAAGTGCGTAAGGTACAAAAGAAAACCGGACGCATATATTCCATTTTATATTCCGAACGGTTCGAAAATAAAGCAACCGTGAAAGCGGGTGAGCTGGTGAAGGCCGGAGCTATTGGAAAAGTGATCCAGACCATTGGTCTGGGACCCCACCGGATAAGTATCAAATCAAGGCCGGAATGGTTTTTTGATAAAAAATACTTTGGTGGGATCATCTGTGATATCGGCAGCCATCAGTTTGACCAGTTTTTGTTTTTTACAGGTTCTACCGAAGCAAAAATCCTGGCATCGCAGATAGGAAATGTACACTATCCGCAATATCCTGAATTTGAGGATTTCGGAGATGCAATGGTACAGGGAAATCATGGAAGCGGCTATATCCGTGTCGATTGGTTTACTCCTGACGGGCTAAAAACATGGGGAGACGGACGGTTGACCATCCTCGGGACAGACGGTTATATAGAAATCAGAAAAAACATTGATATTGACGGAAAGAATGGTGGCAATCATTTATTTCTGGTCGATCACAAAGAGACCCGGCACATCGATTGCGGAAATGTGGACCTGCCCTACGGCAAGCAATTGGTGGATGATATTGTTAACCGGACAGAAACAGCCATGACTCAGGAACATTGTTTTCTGGCTACGGAGTTAACCTTGCAGGCACAGAAGAATGCAGTAAAGATGAAAAAGTAGAAAGTCAAAAGTTTATAAAGTTGGAAAGTTAAAAGTTTATAAAGTCATAAAGTAGGAATGTTGAATGTTGAATGATGAATAAGAAATGGAAAAAGATATCCGAACCCACTTTCGGACTTTTTGACTTCTGGTATAGAACAATGAACTGAAAAAATCATAATTCGTAATTCATCATCCGTAATTCGTAATTCATAGTTTTTGGTTCATAAAACTTTACTACTTTTGCGGAAAACATTGAGACATTTCAATTAGTTATTGTAAAGATTTTTTTGTGATTTATCCGAATAATTTCGAAGAAAAGATCAACTTTCTACACATACGTGAGTGGCTGAAAGAGTTGTGTATTTCTCCTCTGGGAGCGCAAAAGGTAGATGAAATCAGTTTCAGCACCGTATTCAGGGAAATCGATTTACTGACCGGGCAAACCGAAGAGTTTCGACAGATCTGCCTGATGGAGACCGGATTTCCTGCGCAGGATTACTTTGATGTGACTCCCATGTTCAAGCGTATTGTCATTCCCGGAACGTTTCCAAATATGGAAGATGTATTTGCCCTAAAAAAATCACTGGAAACCATACGCGATATTCTTGCTTTTTTCCGGAATAAGGAAGAGCAATACCCCTTATTGCGCGACCTGATGGGCGATATTGCCTATTTTCCTGATATCATTAAAGCTATTGATAAGATACTGGACCATAACGGTCGTATCCGCGACAATGCCACACCGGAACTGGCCCGCATACGTCGGGAAATTTCCGAAAAGCAGATGTCCGTGTCACGTACCATGCAACGCATCATCAAACAGGCGCAGGCTGACGGATTGGTCGAAACAGGAACTACCCCTGCTGTCCGTGACGGACGAACGGTTATTCCGGTCAATTCATCATTCAAACGCAAAATCAACGGGATTGTCCATGATGAATCGGCTACCGGGCGCACCTCATATATTGAACCCGCAGAAGTAGTAGCCGCCAACAATGCCATTCGCGAGCTGACTTTTGCAGAGCAACGTGAAATAGTAAAAATACTCACTGCTTTTGCCAACCTACTTCGTCCGCACATGGATGAATTATATCAGGCTTTTGATTTTTTAGGAAGCATCGATTTCATAAGAGCAAAGGCCCTACTTGCCATCAAACAGAACGCCATCAAGCCGGCATTCCAAAACCAACAGTCCTTCGAGTGGAAAAGAGCTGTACATCCGGTAATGTTCCTGAACTTTAAAAAGGAAAACCGCGAAGTAGTTCCTCTGGACATCATACTGACCGAAGAAGACCGAATCATACTGATATCCGGACCCAATGCGGGCGGAAAGAGTGTCTGCCTGAAAACGACCGGACTGATACAATACATGTTCCAGTGCGGATTACTGGTTCCCATGTCCGAAAATTCCGAAATGGGATTATTTGAAAATATCTGTATTGATATCGGTGATGAACAGTCCATCGATAACGACCTGAGTACCTATAGTTCCCATCTGTTGAACATGAAACAGTTCGTTCGTTATGCCGGACCTTCCACTATGGTACTGATCGATGAATTCGGAGCAGGCACGGAACCCATCATCGGAGGAGCTATTGCCGAAGCCATCCTTTCCAGTCTCAACCATAAAGGCGTATGGGGTGTAATCACCACCCATTACAGCAATCTTAAGCATTACGCTTCATCGAATAAAGGAGTGATCAACGGGGCCATGCTGTACGACAGTCATAAAATGCAACCTCTTTTCCGTATGGAGATCGGGAAACCGGGCAGTTCCTTTGCTTTCGAGATCGCGAGAAAGATCGGGCTTCCAGAGGATATTCTGACAGACGCTGCCGATAAAGCCGGACACCAGCATGTCGATTTCGAGAAACACCTGCGCGAGATCGAGCGGGACAAGCGTTACTGGGAACGAAAACGTGATGAAGTCAGGAAGCATGAAAAACGTCTGGACGAAATCTCCGGAAAGCAACTGGCAGAACTTGAAAAGATAGAAACAGAGCGAAAAAGTATTATCAATCAGGCACGCGAAGAAGCGAAGCAAATCCTTGCCGATACCAACCGTACCATTGAGAATACCATCCGGACGATCAAAGAAAGCCAGGCAGAAAAAGAAAAAACAAAGACCGTCCGAAAGGAATTGGAACAATTTAAAGAACAGACGATTAATCAATCTAAAGGCGAAGAAGAGGAACGTATTCTCCGGAAGATTGCCCAATTAAAAAAACGGGAGCAAAAGCGCGCCGAAAAGAAGCAAACAGCTGAACAGAAAACCAGATCCGAATTACCGGTAGAAGAAAATCCGGAGGATAAGATGATCCGGAAAGGCGATATGGTAAAGATCGAAGGACAGGAAACCGCCGGAGAAGTCATGGAAATCAACGGTAAGCACATCACTGTTGCTTTTGGTCAGTTGTTGAGTACCATTTCTGCAGACAGACTGACCAAGATTTCAAAAAACGAATACAAAAAGCAGACCCAGACACGCCGTGCACCAACGGTACAGGTATATAACGTAGGTGAACGGCGGTTACGTTTCAAATCATCCATCGATGTTCGTGGCATGCGCACCGAAGAGGCCCTTCCGAAAGTGGAGGAACTGGTAGATGAAGCAGCCATGTTGAACATCGGTGAAGTAAGGATCCTGCATGGAAAGGGTAATGGCATCTTACGGCAGATGATCCGCCAGTACCTGAAAAGCTCTCCCGTAGTCGACTTTTATGATGATGAAGATATCCAGCAGGGAGGAACAGGAATAACAGTCGTGAAAATAAAATAGCATGCAGATATATCAGGTAGATTCATTTTCAAAAGAACCTTTCAAAGGTAATCCGGCAGGAGTTTGCATACTGGAAAAATTTCCGGAGACGGAACTAATGCAAAACATCGCTATGGAAATGAACCTGTCGGAAACTGCATTTGTCGTCATAGAAGAGGGACAATACAAGATCAGGTATTTTACACCGGTACATGAGGTGCCCTTATGCGGACATGCCACGCTGGCAAGCGCACACATTGTATATGAGTCAGGATTGATTCCTGTCGACCGTGCCTTTACCTTTAAGTCCAGCGAATCGGATCTGCTCATTTCAATGGAAGACGGTTGGATCAAAATGATCTTTCCCGTTTATGAGATATCAAAAATTTCTTTGCCGGAAAGTTTCAATGAGATCATCGGGATTAACGCTGTTGAAACCTATAAAAGTCCTAATAACTGGATTGTTGCGCGGGTAAAAACGGAAGCTGATGTGTTGGACGCTGCTCCGGATTTCGGTGCTTTTGAAAAAGAGGATCTGGCTGTTTTGGTCGCAGTAACGGCTCCTGCTGATACTCCCGGTTACGATTTTGTAGTGAGGGTATTCTGCCATCCGGCATCAGGTATTACCGAAGATCCGGCAACAGGATCAGCCAATTGCATCCTGGCGCCTTATTGGTCGGAAAAACTGGGTAAAAGTCAATTCAAATCAAAACAACTGTCTAAAAGGACAGGAGAATTAAATATCAAACTTAATGGCGACAAAGTTGTTATTAAGGGACAAGCAGTCACAGTCTTTAAAATAAAAATGAATCATTAATACAGAAACCATATGTGGATCACCTTAGGAATTTTATTACTGGCCACCGTCTTTTTTGTCAGTGGCAAAATACGTTCGGATATTGTCGCGTTGTGTGCATTGATCCTCTTAATGCTCTTCGATATCCTGACTCCGGCAGAAGCCCTTTCCGGTTTTTCCAACTCGATCGTGATCATGATGATCGGCCTGTTCATTGTGGGTGGAGCTGTTTTCCAGACCGGACTGGCAAAGATGATCAGCAGCAAAATATTGTCACTTGCCGGAAATAACCAGACCCGGTTATATCTTCTGATCATGCTGGTAACTTCTGCCATAGGCGGATTTGTCAGCAATACAGGAACGGTCGCCCTGATGCTCCCGATTGTTGTCAGCCTTGCTGCTTCGGCCAATATGAGCCCCAGTCGTTTATTGATGCCATTGGCATTTGCCAGCAGTATGGGTGGTATGATGACGCTGATCGGTACACCTCCCAACTTGGTCATCAACAATACTCTGATAGAAAATAATTACGAAGGGTTGAAGTTTTTCTCATTTCTACCGGTAGGTTTGATTTGTGTTGTATTTGGCACCCTTGCCCTGTGGCCGCTGAGCAAAAAATTCCTCTCAAAAGATGAAGACAAGGAAAGTAAAAAGAAGAAAAACAAGTCGTTAAAGGATCTGGCACAGGAATATCAATTGTCACAGAATCTTTTCCGGTTGCAGGTGAACAAAGAATCGCAAATCATCAATAAAAAATTACTGGAACTTGAAATTCCACAGAAATATGGTTTTTCAGTACTGGAGATACGGCGAAAATCGAGTAGCCAGAATCCCTTTATGAAAACCATTAACCAGAAGATTGCAGGCCCGACTACTGTAATTGAAGAAAACGACATCCTGTATGTATCGGGCGCTTTTGAAAAAGTACAACTTTTCGCCGATGATAACCGACTGAAAATTATGGATGTCCATGAAACGGAAACCCCGTCTTTTTCAGGAAAGCTCAGGTTTGATGAAATCGGGATCGCAGAAGTGGTATTGTTATCGAACTCACAATTGATCAATCAGCCTGTCAGCAAATCAGGGTTCAGGGAAAAATACAATGTAAACATACTCGGTATCCAGCGTAAAGATGAATACATCCTTCAGGACCTAAAAGACGAAAAAATGCAGTCCGGAGACGTATTGCTGATACAGGGCGAATGGAGTGCTATTGCCCGGATGACCGAAGAATCACTGGAGTGGGTGGTCGTAGGACAGCCTTTGACTGAAGCTTCCAAGGTAACTATGGACTACAAAGCGCCTTTGGCTGCCATTATCATGTTATTAATGGTACTGGCCATGGCTTTTGATGTTATACCCGCGGTAACAGCTGTACTGATCGCATCTGTACTGATGATCCTTACCGGTTGTTTGCGGAATGTGGAAGAAGCGTATAAAACCATCAACTGGGAAAGTATCGTATTAATAGGCGCCATGCTCCCCATGTCCATCGCACTGGAAAAAACAGGGACCTCCGCACTTATTTCAAAGGGACTGGTTGAAATGTTAGGTTCATACGGTAATATAGTGTTGTTGGCCGGGATCTATTTCGGAACATCTTTGCTTACCATGTTCATCAGTAATACGGCTACTGCAGTGCTTTTTGCACCTATCGCAATAAGTGTGGCTGTTGCGAATGGGGCAAGCCCATATCCATTCCTGTTTGCCGTAACTGTAGCAGCCAGCATGTGTTTTGCCAGTCCTTTCTCCACTCCTCCGAATGCACTCGTGATGTCGGCCGGACGGTATACCTTCATGGATTATGTGAAAGTCGGATTGCCCTTACAGATAGGCCTGGGAATATTAATGATCTTCGTTCTTCCGTTGATCTTCCCGTTTTAAATAAAAGTACATAGAAAGCATTTGTTCGTAATAATTACGAATTTCTGATCATTTGGATTGAGGAAATTTCCATGGTTTCCGGTAGGCTGGTTGAATTAATTTATCTGCTTCCCGGTGGTGAAAAGAATGACGGTTTTCATCGTATTTCAATTGAGACCCGACACGTGCAGAAATATTCCCAAGATGGGCATATTTAGCACACAGACTTCCGTTCTGTATGGTACAAGCCGTATCAAATTCCCGTTTTTTCATACAATCCAGAAAATTAGTCACATGATCCTGGTGATCATTATTTTTTGGTAAACTCTTCATAGCCTCCATCTTGTTTCCTTCCGGATATATTTCCATACTCTCCCTGTTGACTACCAGCGTCCCGTTCGTTCCTTTGAATGCCAGCCCGTAATTACGCCCGTAAGGACCTGTCTCCGTACCAGCTATATTGGTCCACTGGATCAGAAAATCATCAAATTCATACACCACGGTCAATGTATCGAAAGTTTCAGGAGCATTTTCCGGAAAAGCAAATTTTCCACCTGATCCCGTTACTTGATGAGGCATCCCGGTTACATTCATCCCCCAAAGCGCCATATCCAGCAGATGTACCCCCCAGTCGGTCAGTAAACCGCCCCCGTAATCCCAGAACATCCGCCAGGAACCATGAAAACGCTGCTGGTTAAATGTCCGTTGTGGTGCAGGCCCCAGCCACATATCGAAATCCACCCCTTCAGGAACAGTACTATCCGGAATAGGAAGGGATAATGCTCCGTAATTAAAATTGGCCCAAACTTCCACGCGAGGGATTCGTCCCAATTGTCCACTGTCTATAAAACGTTTCATCTCCTGCCAAAGGATCCCGCTCCGTTGTTGCTGCCCTACCTGGACCACACGGCTATACCTGCCTGCAGCCTGCACCATTGCGTCACATTCGGCAATGGAATTGGCGATCGGCTTCTCCACATACACGTCCTTCCCGGCAGCACAGGCATCCACCATCTGCAGGCAATGCCAGTGGTCAGGCGTTCCGATAATGACCGCATCAATATCTTTCCTCTCCAACAACTGTCTGTAGTCATTGTATAGTTCCGGCTTCTTGTCACGCCGTTTCATCACTTCCACTGCTTTTGCGTTCAACATGTTCTGATCCACATCACACAAAGCCACACAATCTACTTCCGGATGGATCAGGAAATCACTCAAATTGCCCCACCCCATATTCCGGCAGCCGACTAATCCCACTCTAATCCTGTCATTAGCTCCGACAGTCCGGGCAAATATTTTTCCATCCGACAGGGAAGGTAATAAGATACCGGCGGCCATAGCCGATGCGGATTGGCGGAGAAAATTTCGTCTTGTCGTCATAAAGCGTATATTTTTAAGTGGTTTCCAGATAATTTCTTCACAAATCACAATCAATTAAGGACAAGTTATCCATCATTTGAATGGGATTTTCATAAAAGTAGTAAAAATAAGGATTATTTTAAACTGATTGATACTGTATCTCAATTATTAACTTAATATTGAGAAATCATCAAAAATATACATCATTTTTAAACTAATGCAGCTTCAATCACCTTACGTGTTTTATTGAGAGATGTCAATAGAACTTGTTGTACCGTATTCTGGCTGCAATATTCCTTGTTGAATAGCTCTACGGAGAATGCACCTCTGAATCCGTTTTCAAATAATTCCGGAATAATGGAAGGAAATGGACATATCCCGTCTCCGGGATAAACCCTATCACTATCACTCAATTGTTCTCTTTTTAGAGTAGAAGGATAATCATTGATATGAAAGAGTGGCATTCGCGAAGTATTAACCATCATCAGGCTATCAAAAGAATTATTCCCCCTGTACAGATGGTAAAAGTCCAACAGTAAATTAGCACTTTTGTGAGCAGCACCAATGGCTATATGTGAAGCATCGGACAATTTGTTCAAGGTTCCGGCTCCCCATAGTTCCAGCAAAGGGGTTATCCCGATTTTCTCGCCTTCTTCCAGGATATGACGATACCTATCTGCGTAAACCTCAAGTTTTGAGCCATCTATTTTGCTGATACCTATTACCGGAGCTGCAATGTACCGGCCACCGAGCCGGGCAGTCAATTCCATTTCCTCTTTCATTTGTATCTGTCCTTTTTTACGAACAGTATCATCATCTGAAGCCCATGCCGCAAAGCCAATCATATTCTCCAATTTCAACCCGGATGATTGAATGTGTCCGGCTAAAACTGATACTTTTCCCCCTTGATTCAGGTATTGTTGTATATCCGAAATCCATAATTCTATTCCGTCAAAACCGGTTTCGGCACACAGTTCGATCTGTTTTGTCACAGGCAGCTTATAAGGCTCGATTGTCGAAGTATTCAAACTGATCCGAAAGGAAGGTGTTTTTCGCAATTTTGCACGTTCAGAAGCAAACAGATTGATTCCGGAAAATCCGGCCGCAACGAGCAATGAGCTTTTTTTCAGAAAGTCTCTTCTTACCAGCATCGCATCAGAATTTGAGGTTAGAAAGGTAATTTGCTGCGGTCCTGATACACATTTCAGGGTTTTCCGGATGATCATGCTCAACAATGAAATGTTTCGCTCCTGCGATTTTGTTATGCCTGAATATCTCCGGGAAATCTATACGACCATCGCCGACGCATGCAAATCCCATATTATCGGTTTTATCCATGTCTTTAACATGAAAAACAGGGTATCTTCCCGGATATTTCCGAATGTAATCAACAGCAGATTGTCCGCCTTTTACTATCCAGTAGAGGTCTAATTCTATATTGACAAGTTTGGGATCAAGATTGGGAAGCAAGGTATCAAATGGAATTTCTCCTTGGACCGGTCTGAATTCGATATCATGATTATGATACAATAAACGGAGTCCTTCTTTTTTACAAACCTCTCCACCCTTATTCAATTGATCGGCCACATTCTTCCAATCATCCAGGGTTTTATTTCTTCCATCGTCAGTCCATGGCCAGTAACATACAATAAATTTTTTCCCGAGTTCCTGACAATCCGCGATATCTTTTCTTAGTTGTTCCGTATTACCCATAGCGTGCATGGATGTCGGGCCTATCAATGCCCTTAAGCCTGTTTGCTTGAGGATTTTTTTCAATCCTGTTACATCCATGCCGAAATAACCTCCGAATTCAGGGTCTTTAAACCCCAACCGGGCGATTTCTTCCAATGCTTCTTTAGAATGATTCTTTATCCAATCACCACCCGTATTTCCGGTAATGAGTCCAAAAGATGGTAATTTTCCTTTTCCCTGAGCTGAGAGCATTTCCGGCAGAGAAACAACAGTTGTTGCCATAGCCAGTGTTTTGATAAAACTACGTCGTTCCATTTTGTAAATAGGTTTTTAAAAACTTAAAGCGATCCATGTTTTTCTAATTGTGTAAATATACATTTTTTATTTTCCATGAACCATAATGATAAAATTATGCATTAAATTAAGTAATTATTCAAAATTACATCATCCATATATGGAATTATTTTTTACCCTTCTTTTTCTTGATAAAAAGAAGCAAAAATCAAGGCTTGCTTCCTCAGCGACCAGTCACTGCACGCTACAGGACACCGGAAGAACTCACCTGACGGCTCTGACAGCTTCCGGCTTGCCCCTTCACTTTGCAGAACTGGTGTCCGCTTCCGGAAGCTCAGGCCTTCCTGGTGTAACACCTCTGTATGAGCAGGAGAACAGAAATATGATATATGCGAACTACTTATGAAGGAATAACAGATGAATTAACTATAAAATCTCTCTGTTTTTATCTATATTGCACAAGGTTCACAACGCAGCAATAATAGATAAACTTATGCAGGTGTTCAAATTCAAACTCGCCACTAAATATCCTTTATTAGATCTGATAATATGTCTGATCATTATCGTATTACTACATATATGGATTGGCCGTGAAACAACCAATTCCACAAAAGTTAAAAATGGATTTTCCTATAATATCGGTAACAAGTGGCACTATGAATTCTCCTATCTCGAAGGAAAAGTTAATGGCTCTTTTGCAGCAAAAAACAGTGATACCCGGTTAATTTATTCCTCTCTTCTGGAAAAAGGCAACATCCGCTTTGAATTATATGATGCAAAAAACACTCTCATCACTAGTTTTCAGGCCAAAAACACATCAGACACAATAAAAAACCTGATCCATGGGGAAAAATACAGGGTGAGGGCAATAGCCCAAAATGCCAAAGGCAGTTTTTATATGGAAATGGATTGAGAATGGAGAATGGAGAATGGAGAATGATGAACTATAAACTGAATTGAAAAATTCATCGTTCCTACTTTTGACTTTTAACTTTTTTACTTTATAAACATTCTGACTTTCAAACTTTCAAACTTTATAAACTTTCTAACATTCCTACTTTCAGACATTCAGACTTTATGAACATTCAGACTCTGGCCACATACTTCCAATGAACATTTTTCTTACCTTTGCCCTCTTAATTTAAAATTACATTTTTTATTATGAAAACTGCATATGTTTTTCCCGGTCAGGGAGCACAATATCCCGGTATGGGAAAAGAGATGTACGATAATTCGGCAGAAGCACGTGCTTTATTTGAAAAGGCAAATGAAATACTTGGTTTCAGCATTACCGATATCATGTTTTCCGGAACAGAAGAAGACCTGAAACAAACCAAGGTAACCCAACCTGCTGTTTTCCTGCATTCAGTCATTATGGCTAAGATGCTGGGGGATAAATTCCGCCCGGATATGGCTGCCGGCCATTCATTGGGTGAATTCTCGGCTTTAGTTGCCTGTGGCGCCATGTCTTTTGAAGACGGCCTGGTCCTGGTATCCAAACGCGCCATGGCCATGCAGAAAGCCTGCGAGGCGCAACCATCCACAATGGCCGCCGTATTGGGACTGGACGATGCCAAGGTAGAAGAAATATGTGGTCCTATTGACGGCATAGTAGTTCCTGCCAATTATAACTGTCCCGGACAACTGGTCATCTCAGGCGCCATTGAAGCAGTAGATGCAGCCTGTGAAAAATTGAAAGAGGCCGGCGCCAAACGTGCATTGAGATTACAGGTAGGCGGCGCTTTTCATTCCCCGTTGATGGAACCGGCACGTATCGCCCTTGAAGAAGCCATCAATGCTACCAAATTTAATCAACCGGTATGTCCTATTTATCAGAATGTAACGGCAAAACCGGAAACTGATCCGGAAAAGATCAAGGCCAATCTGGTGGCACAGCTCACTGCTCCTGTCCGTTGGACACAATCCGTAACCAATATGATCGCCGATGGTGCTACTGATTTTATTGAAGTAGGTCCCGGAAAAGTTTTACAGGGACTGATCAAAAAAACCAACCCGTCAGTAAACGCCGAAAGCGCCGTTATCTAAAAATTACGCGATCAACACATTGTGGCTGATCGTCGGTTCATTCATTATCAATTATCCATTTTCCATTATCAATTTCCTATTGATATGAAGATTCTCAAATTTGGTGGTTCATCTATGCGGGATGCCCGTTCCATCAGCCTGGTACAACAGATTATCGAATCTCAGAAAGAATCGTGTATCGTTGTTGTTTCTGCATTTGACGGAGTTACCCACCAATTATTAAAACTGGCGCAACAGGCCGTTCAGCACGACGACTCCTATAAAAGCGATATACAGTCGATCTCCAAACTACATTTCGATGTGGTCAATTCCCTGGTGCCTGCAGCACAACGAACCACCGTACTGGCCGAAGTACAACGTATCCTTGAAGAATACGAGGATATCCTCCAGGGATTATACCTCTTACAGGATCTGACCCCGAAAACCAGGGCACGGATTCTCAGTATTGGAGTACGTATGTCGGCCTATGTACTCAGCCGGGTTGTAAATAATGCCCGGTACCATAGTACAAGTGAGATCATTCGTACCAATTCGGGATATATTGATGCCAAAGTGGAATTTAACGAGACCAATAAACTTATCCGGAAGCGTTTCGACCGTCTCGACCATATAGCTGTACTTCCCGGATATATGGCCGGTAACAAAAACGGAAACATCACCAATCTGGGACAACGTGGAGCGGATTATGTGGCATCTATCCTGGCTGCTGCATTGAATGCAACCGGACTGGAATTATGGATGAATGTCGACGGCTTCATGACAGCCGACCCTGATATCATATCGAAGGCCCAGCCTATCGAACATCTATCCTACTCCGAAGCCATCGAATTATCACATTTCGGTGCATCAGTGATCTTCTCGCCGACTATCCGTCCGGTATACGAGGAAAATATTCCGATCACGATCAAGAACACCTATAATCCCGAGGCAAAAGGGACTTTGATATATAACAAAAAGAAATTCCAGGACAATGAGACATCCCTGATCAAAGGGATCTCGTCCATTGAAAATATTTCACTGATCTCCCTGCAGGGAACGGGACTGGTAGGGATCACCAATACATCGGCCCGGTTCTTCAAAGTATTATCAGACCATAAGATCAACATCATTATGGTCACCCAGGCCTCGTCTGAATATTCCATCACCATTGCTGTAAGGCCCGAAGAAGCGGATACCGCTATCGATGCGTTGAATAAGGAATTTTATCCGAAGATCACTACAGCCGGAGAGATCAAACTGATCGTGGAAACCGACCTGTCCATCATCGCCATTGTAGGTGAACGTATGCGTAACACTCCGGGGATATCCGCCACATTATTCAAATCACTGGCATATAATGGAATAAGCGTTATTGCTACGGCCCAGGGTTCCTCGGAACTGAATATTTCGCTGGTCATTCGCCGTAATAACCTCCGGAAGGCACTCAATGCGATCCATGAAGGATTTTTCCTCTCGAATTACAAAGAACTTCATTTGTTCCTGGTGGGTGTCGGAAATGTGGGAAGAAGCCTGCTCCAACAGATACAGAGTCAGCGAAGCATACTGATGGATGAGCTTAAGCTGAAGATCAACCTGATAGGAGTGACCAATTCACGTAAGATGTACATTACTCCCGGAGGCATCGAACCGGCTACTTTTGCCGAAACCCTGGAAGAAAAAGGAGAACCTTTCGATATCAACCTGTTTACGGACAATATTTCCGAACTAAATCTGCGTAACAGCGTGTTCATCGATTGTACAGGAAGCGAAGTCATCGCCTCCTCCTACGGTAAGTTGTTCGAACACTATATTTCTGTAGTAACGGCAAATAAAATCGCTTGTTCTTCTGAATACAGCCTGTACCACTCCTTAAAGGAAAACGCCAAGGAGCACGGAGTGCGGTTTATGTTCGAGACCAATGTCGGTGCGGGATTACCGGTGATCAACACCATCAATGACCTGATCCGGAGCGGTGACCGTATTTTAAAGATAGAAGCCGTTGTTTCCGGAACACTGAACTTCATTTTCAATGTGTTGAGTGAAGATATCCCTATGAGCAAAGCCATCCGGATGGCCAAAGAAAAAGGATATTCCGAACCGGATCCCCGTCTTGATCTCAGCGGTACCGATGTAGTACGCAAACTGATCATCCTGGCACGGGAATCGGATTACCCTATTGAGAAAAAAGATGTGCAGATACAAACCTTCCTTCCGGATGATTGCTTCGAAGGCACACTGGATGATTTCTGGAAAAAGGTAGAAGCGCTGGACGCCGACTTTGAAATCCGTCGGAAAGAGCTTGCAGCACAAAATAAAAAATGGCGCTTCATCGCATCACTCGAAAACGGACAGCCTTCAGTCGGATTGCAGAGTGTAGACAGCAAACATCCTTCCTATGAACTGGAAGGAAGTAACAACATTATCATGCTGACTACCGCCCGATATTTCGAACAACCCATGGTAATCAAAGGTTATGGCGCCGGTGCGGAAGTAACCGCAGCCGGGGTTTTTGCCGACATCATCAGGGTAGCCAACGTATAATTAATTGAAAATGGAGAATTGAGAATGGAAAATTTTCAATTTTCAATTTATAATTCATCATTATAATTAACCAGCCGTGACAGAAAGAAAAATACGTGTGCGTTTTGCACCCAGCCCCACCGGACCATTGCATATCGGAGGTGTCCGGACAGCATTGTACAATTACCTGTTTGCCCGTAAATATGGAGGTAGTATGATTCTCCGTATCGAAGATACCGACCAGACACGTTTTGTGCCCGGAGCCGAATCATACATCATCGAAGCGCTTACCTGGCTGGGAATACAATTCGACGAGGGTGTACATACCGGAGGAGATTATGCACCTTACAGGCAATCAGACAGGAAATCCATGTACAAACAGTATGCGGACCAACTGATTGACAACGGATGGGCCTATTATGCCTTTGACCTGCCTGAGGATCTGGAAAAGAAAAGAAAAGAATACGAACAGGAAAAGAAGACTTTTCAGTACGACGCATCTACACGTGGTATGATGTGTAATTCCCTTACTTTAAGTGAAAATGAAGTACAACAACGTCTGAATGAAGGAACCCCTTATGTGGTTCGTTTCAAATTCCCTGCCGATACCGAAATACATGTCAATGACCTGATCCGTGGAGAGGTAGTGGTTAATTCCAATCAATTGGATGATAAGGTATTGTTTAAATCTGACGGAATGCCGACTTATCACCTGGCGAATATCGTGGATGATCATCTCATGGAGATCAGCCATGTCATACGCGGCGAAGAATGGTTACCCTCCGCTCCCCTGCATGTAATGCTTTACAAAGCCTTCGAATGGGAAGATACCATGCCTTGCTTCGCACATCTGCCGCTATTGCTTAAACCCGACGGAAACGGTAAACTGAGTAAGCGCGATGGCGACCGGTTGGGTTTTCCGGTATTTCCACTTCAATGGACCGATCCGAAAACCAATGAGGTTTCATCGGGATACCGTGAAAGCGGCTATTTTCCGGAAGCAGTGGTAAATATGCTGGCACTGCTGGGCTGGAACCCAGGTATTGAACAGGAAATATTCAGTATGGATGAACTTACCGACTTGTTTTCATTGGATCGGATCAGTAAATCCGGTGCTAAATTCGACCTGAAAAAGGCGCACTGGTTCAATCATGAATACCTGATCGCAAAACCGGATAAGGAACTGGCCGGATTATTCATGCAGATACTACATGAAAAAGGAATCACTGCAGATACAGGTTATGTGGAAAAAATATGCGGACTGATAAAAGACCGCGTCAATTTTGTTTCCGAAATGTGGGAACAGTCCTCGTTTTTCTTTACTGCTCCCAAAAGCTATGATGAAGCTGTCATCAAAAAACGCTGGAAAGAAAATACTCCGTCCATTTTACAGGATGTAAAAGGAGTTTTATCCGGAATGACCGACTTTTCGGAGCAAAATATCCATGATACCTTACAGGCATACTCCGAAGAAAAAGCCATAGGTATGGGACAGGTAATGATCCCGTTACGTATCGCCCTGGTAGGAGGAACATTTGGCCCCGACCTGCAGGTGATCGCAAACATGCTGGGCAAAGAAGAAGTGGTGAAGCGAATCGATAAGATACTGTCCACCATCAGGTAACAATAATGGATGATAAAATCTTTTATCCGGAAAAAATGAAAAAACCCGAACTTATATCCGAAAATAAATACCACACAGCCGTCAATATCGGAAAACTGGATGGGATTACAGATTACTCGATGATTCATCCCAAATCAGGGAAAGAGATCAAAGGAAAGGTATTTCTGAAAGATGTGACAAAGGCTACTGGAACGGAAATTTCATTCCAGATACTCCCTCCCAGAACCGAATTACCGTATTTCCATACTCATCGTAAAAATGAAGAAACTTACCTGATCCTGAAAGGTTCGGGAAAATTCCAGGTAAACGATGATTGTTTCCCGATTACGGAAGGAAGCATCATACGGATCGCTCCGCAAGGGAAACGGGGATTGTACAATTCATCGGATGAACCGATGATGTACATGGTAATTCAATCAAAAGAAAATTCCCTGGAAGAATATTCTTCCGATGACGGAGAGCGGATGACCGTGGAGACAAAGTGGAATGATTAATGAAGAAATAGGAAATGCAATATTAACATCAGAAAGTTGATAAAGTAAAAGTTAGCATGTCTGAATGTATATAAAGCCAGAAGCGAAAGTTACTATTACTATGATTGTTCTGCTTTTAAAACTTTCTGTTCTCTATTTGCATTATGTGATATATTCATTGATCTTGTCTTAAATGAACATTTCTTATTCATTTTCCTCCGAATTAAGATGAGATTGTTCAATTAAATCCCGGATAACAACAGAAGCACAGGTACAACCAAACATAGCCGGAAGATAGGAAATGGTACCTACTACCGACTTCTTATTCTGTTCATCACAGGGCTCTACCAACTCTTTATTAATTTGTTCCGTCGAGAAAACAGCTTTTATTCCTTCTGTGATCCCCAGCTTACGAAGTCGTTTCCGTAGAACATAGGCCAACCGGCAATTATAGGTTTTCGAGAGGTCTTCGACCTTTATCTGTAACGGATCGAACTTACCTCCTGCTCCCATGGAACTGACGATACGCCGCTTATTCTTTAACCCGTAATACAGCAGGAATATTTTCGGCGAAAGCGTATCTATGGCATCTACCACATAATCATAAGGCCGGCTGATAATTTCGATCAAACGATCATCCCGGATAAATTCACTGATCAGATCTAATTTTATCTCCGGATTAATATCCTGCAAACGTTCTGCCATTACTTCTGTTTTCAGGCAACCTTCATTACTTTTTAGTGCCAGGAGCTGGCGATTACGGTTACTTGGCTGTACCCTGTCCCCATCGATAAGCGTCAGCCGGCCAATACCCGAACGGCACAACATTTCCGCAGCATACGCTCCTACTCCACCCAGTCCAACGACCAGCACATGAGCAGATTGCAATTGATCCATGCCGCCCTTACCTACAAGCATTTCAGTTCTGGATAACCATTCCATCTGTACAAATCATCAACAAATTAGTTTTCTTCTCCGATTATCATTATTTTTGCAAAGATAATTAAAACAAAACAGTAGCTGTTGATATAACAATTACCATACCTATGGATACACAAAACACATCCGCTTTTGGAAAGCAGGAAATGGATAACCTGGAAGAAATACTGAAATACGCGGCAAAAAGCCTTAACCGTAACCTGAGTAGTCTGGAACAAAGTCTCATCACTTCCTTATATGATGATTATACAGCTTCTGTTGACCGGATCATCGTGAACAAAAATGATGGCTTGTTGCTGCCTGAAACAGACGACAGGGCGGGAGTTGTGGATCTAACGGAGGATTACGCATGTGTATTCAAAACCGAACCGGTCTGTGTTTCTTCTCCGGATGAAAACATCGCCACCACAAACGGAAAAATGTACCAGGATCTGTTCGAGCACGGAGCACAGCCTATGGCATCATTATTATCTCTATCTGTCAGTAAAACCGATATGTCATCCCCTGAAAAAACAAGGAACCTCATTGCCCAGATCGCATCGCCCAATAACCTGTACGGAATACCGATGGTAGGGGGAGACATCTGTTTCAGCGATGCCGGAAAGGGAGTAAGCGCTGACGTTATGTCCATAGGTATCATCGATAAGAGCGCCTGGTTGTCTCCTGCCAGTAATGGGGAAGGTAACCATGTATATCTGCTTAGTACATATGATAAAAACGAACCGGAAATTTTTTCTTTCAGAACGACATACGAGTTGATCTGTGACCTGCATGACGAAGGGCTGATCGTTTCCGCACGTGGAGTAGGAAAACAAGGAGTACTGGGTGCATGTGCTGATATGGTGGCTGCCGGAAATAACGGTATTGAATTTTATGCCGATCCTTTTACTGAGCAGGCCCCTGATTTCCAACAATTGCTGAAATACGATCCGGATCAGATTGTCCTTATTATCAAAGAGGAACATCGGGGAGACATGGAGCAATTGTGCCGTAAATGGAACAAACAATGGTTACACATCGGAACCGTGACAGATGAACATCAGTTAACAGTGCTTCATCATCAAACGAAGATAGCCGAACTTCCTGCAAATATCCTCACAGCCTTTAAAAACACGGATCAGAAAGAGGGAAATGCAGACCTCTCACCTGAAAAACGGAATGATCCGGACTTTCCCGAAGTACCGCTTCCTGAAAATGACCAGGAAATTGCCAAATTCATGCTGAGCAACCCTAATCTTTTATCCAAACAATGGATATTTGAACAGTTTGACAGTACCATCGGCACCAATAACCTGACCACCAATTTTATTTCCGACACTTCCGTATTGCAGGTCAAAGGCTCACGTCACGCCCTAGCCGTATCATTCTGTAACCATTTGTTCAATATTGAAAAATACCCTGAAGCCATCCATAATATCGCTGCTGAAGCGTCCCGAAGAGTGGTCTGCTCCGGTGGAGCCCCCCTTGCCCTGACCGGTTGTATGAATTTCGACAAGATCAATGATATTCAAAAACCGGAATACCTGCATGCCATCAGAAAAAACTTTGCTGTTGCATGTGAAAAATTGGGAATGTCTTCTTCAGGCATCAATATTAAAAATGCCTGTCCGTCAAATGACGCTCCGGTTCAGGCATCCATCGGATGTATCGGCTTCCTGAATGACAAGCATCATCACATAACCATGTCATTCAAAGGAAAAGGAGATATGATCTACCTGATCGGCAGATCTACGGAAAGCCTTCTCTCATCGGAATACATCCGTTCCTACCATCAGATGAAAGATACTCCTCCTCCTTCCATTGATCTGGAAGCCGAAGCGAAAGTACAATCTGTCATTCAACGCCTGATCTCGAGAAAACTGGTAAAATCGGCTCATGCTATATCACGCGGAGGCTTGTTCCTGTCTTTGCTCGAATCCTCTATGATACGTGGTTTTGGATTTGATATCACAGTCGACGGAGAGATACGTAAAGATGCTTTCCTGTTTGGTGAATCTCCCTCCCGTGTCGTCGTAAGTGTCGCAACCTCCAGGGAAACGGATTTTATTGATTTTATGATGGAAACGGGTGTTTCTTTCATGACATTGGGACATGTTACCAGAGAAGAAATACGGATCGATGACAATTCTTACGGCTTTGTCAGTGATTACAAGAAGAAATTCCATTCCGCCTGATATCATTTAAACCTATTTCCGTAGAGTAATCGAAAAACGGACAGTTATCGTATCTGTCATATAAAAGCAGAAAGATGAGAATATTTCTGATCGGATTCATGGGAAGTGGCAAAACCACGATCGGTAAACGATTAGCTGAACCAATAGGTTTTGATTTTGTGGATACGGATGAGTTGATCGAACATAAATACGGAAAATCCATTCCTGAAATCTTTTCTGAATCCGGAGAAGCAGCCTTCCGCCGTATAGAGCAGGAAATGCTGGAAACCCTCCTGCAACGGGAATATATAGTAATATCCACTGGTGGAGGTATGCCTTGTTATCACGAGAACATGAAAGTCATGTCAGGAAAAGGAAAGGTAGTATACCTGAGAACCGAATCCGGAACATTGGCCAAACGCCTGATGCGTTCCCGTACCGAAAGACCCCTTATCAAAGGTAAATCCCCGGAAGAATTACAACTATACATTGAAGATAAACTGATAGAACGGGAACCGTTTTACAACCAGGCTCATATCGTTGTTGATACTGAAAACTTTACTATTGAACAACTGCTTCAATCCCTGCAATTGATGAAATCAAAGTAATTAAATTTCTGAAAAGGATTAATTGTTTCTAAATAGTTAGTTTCATATTGTAATTATAATATTTGTCTCCTTTGAAATAAACATATCCTTCGTTTGGTTTATCAAAACCCAATCGAGAATAAAATATTACATTTTCAGGAAGTTGTGTTGTTAATCCAATTAAGTTACACGCTGGATTCGAAGAGATTAGTTCCTTTATAGCATATTTGATTGCATAAGAACCTATACCCACACCCCTGTATTCGTTTCGGATCACGACCATAGACAAATAATAAAAATCTGCTTCTTTTATTGATTTTTTAAGTGTCAATTTATTACAGTTGTCCAAATACAACATTCGAATAAATGACTTCAATCCAAATTTCAAAATAAAGTCAAATATCCCGATTTTCGAATAAACAGCAATCCCGTTTTTCACTCCTTGTGGTGGCAATAAAGTAAAGGTACCGATTATTTTTCCTGTATCTTTTCTCTTAATAATACGAGTCAAGGTCTGTTTATGATTGTTGAGAATAAGACTCGCTCTGAATACCCATATTAAACCTTCTTTTAGTTGATTTTTGTTTTTAAAGATAATCGAATAGGCTGGATTTGTTATAAAAGCATCAGTTAGCATATCAGCGACTTCATTAATCTCTGAACTATCTATTTTTTCAATTAAAAACTCTTCCATATTGTAATTCTTTACGCTTTTTTCGCATTTCAATATTATAGTACTGTTCTCAACTTGCACACAACGCTTGGCGGAGTATGGTTGGTGGGACTTTAATCTTGTCAACCGAAGCAAATGCCTGAGCGAGCGATTAAACTTCCAAAATTCCACTAATCAGCCTGAGTGACACCAAACCGCTTGTAATGCTTTTCATCTTGTTTGGTTTACTCGCTTCGTGGTGCGTTGGCTTGGAGGCTCTTTTGCAATTTTGGCTTTATACGGTTGGCTTGTACGAATTGCAAATGTACTACCAAAAGCGTGGATTCCTCTTGCCGTTATTTTAATAAATTCCGTTTTTCAACGTCTTGTAATATACTCATTTGCTGGATTGCAATTTTATTCAGTTTTATCAATCGTTCTTTTTGTAGAATTTTCTCATTGATGAAAACGGCATTTAAGTTTTCCATATTGGATAAGCAAATCAGTTCGTTGATTGTCGCATAATCACGGATATTTCCTTTCAAATCTGCATTTGTTTCACGCCACTGTTTGGCTGTTCTTCCGAATAAAGCAACATTCAAAACGTCTGCTTCGTTGGCATAAATGATTGATGTTTGGGCAAACGAAAGTTCTTGCGGTATCAAATTGTGTTTTATGGCATCTGTATGAATGTGGTAATTAAGTTTTGCTAATTCTCGTTTAGCTGTCCAGCCCAATTGCTTTTGTTCTTCTTCTTTGAGACGTTGAAATTCAGTTATCAAATACAATTTGAACGGAACGCTTATAGCTGAACCAAATTCAAAAGCGATGTCTTTATGTGCATATGTTCCGCCATATTTACCCTTTCTTACGATTATTCCAATGGCATTTGTTTTATCAATCCATTCGGAAACACTTAATACAAAACTCGGTAAACCTGCTTGCATTTTAAAGTGGTCAAATTCCACCACTTTAAAATTCGGATTATTGATTTGCTCCCAAGTTCCGATAAACTCAAGTGTATAGCGGGTTCTAATCCAGTTTTTGATAATATCAGCAGCTCGGCTTTCGCTTTCTTTGGCATTTGCCATATCCGTTAACGAAATATAATCTCGCTCTTCGACCGATATAATCGTTATTTCCGTATCTTTTACATTGATTTTTGCCATAATACAAAGTTGCAAAAAAAATTAAGATAAAATAAAATGTGTCAGGGTTTGGCTGGTTGAAACATATTAAACCCATCGCCATTTTTTCTAAATTGGCCCGGCTTAATCTGAAAATGTTTCCGGAAAAATTTATTGAAAGCGCTTTGGCTCTCGAAGCCTAAAAGAAACGCAATTTCCACCAACGGGATTTTTTCTTTTAAATACTTCCGGGATAACTCTATGCGTAAAGTATCTAATATCTGTTGATAAGACGTACCTTCTTCTTTTAACTTTCGTTGAATATTTCGTTCACTCATATTGAATCTGGCAGCAATATACTTCAGAGAAAGAGTTGTATTCGAAAGGTTGTGCATCAGATTTCGTCGAACAGATCGGGAGAGCATATTGTTCTGTCCTATATCCAGGTTTCTTATCTCATTCATGTAATCTTTGAATACTGAATATAAAGAATCGCTTCCTGTAATTATTGGTAGATCCAATACAGTTTTGTTGAAAATAAGACTTAATTTATCCTGATAAAATTCTATCGGGCAATATAAAAATTCTTCCAACATATCTTTTTCCCCTTCTTTTTGATACGCAGAATACGCTCTGATAGGATATAAATACCTACCTGTAAAGCTATATGCATATTGAAGCGAAACCCCATATTGCATTTCAAGCCAATGTCTGGAGGCAATAGGAAACCGATGCTCAAATTCAGGGTTAAGCGTTATTTCAAAGAAGAAGCAATCTCCCTCTTCCTTTGTTGTATAGTTTACTATATTATTGGCAGCAGGTTCAAAAGGTTCCGGATTTCCAAAAATCTCACGAACAGTTGTACTTTGATTATAAATATTATAAAGGCTTCCTGTATAAACAAATGGCAATAAAAACCCGGTTTTCAGCCCGATTCTATTATCGCCTGTTTTCTTTACAATAAAATCCAAATACATTCCCAATACATCTGCATCAATCTTATTTGTCGGATTTTGTAAAATCGAGCCATCAAGCTTCAATTCCGATAATATCCGAGAAATATCGGCCAGATCGGTTTTAAAATGCGCTATTAATAGATTCAATAAACCAGCTGCAACAAACATATCATTGTCGTTTTTGGACAAAAATATGGCTTAATTTTCAACTATCCTAAATATTTCAGGGTTTACCTTTGTCAGTAAAAAAATAAAAGTTAAAAATGACATGCAAAATAAACTGATTATTACCGGAGGTGTATTGCTGATAGTACTTGCTTTGTTTCACCTCTCATTCTGGAGCCTGTTCAACTGGCAGGAAGAATTACCCAGGCTAAGCGCAGAAAACAGCGGGATTATGCAAATGTCAACTGTCGGGTTCGTATGCCTGTTTTTGTCTTTGGGAATAATCTTTATAAATTTTCGAAAAGAAATCGCCAATACAAAGTTAGGCAAAGCCTTGTCATTTGCCTTGGCTTTCTTTTTCTTTATAAGGACTATTGCCGAATTTATATTTCCGGGAAGTTCAATCGAACTGGGTATATTTCTGGGTATATGTACCCTCGTGTTCTTCATACCTACAACAATGAAGAAAAAATAGGTTAAAGTGAATGATTATTCAAACTATATTTTCAAACCCCAAAATCTTAATAATCAAACAAAAATGATTATCTTTGCCCCGTAATTGTAAATAATCACATTTTGAGAGTAATTCTTAAACTTATACTGGCTTAATATTAGCCTCATCACCACAGGCTAATAGTTCTTTTATTTGAGTAGCCCTACTCAAATAGGTTTTTCATACATCATTTTATCATTCACAGTATTATCCGTTAAGGCCGATAGCATTTGCTATGGTAGTTTATGATGATATATGTTTTCATAAACTGCAATACTGTGATTAATAACCATCAAAAGAACATTAAGCATAGTATAGATAATGAAAAAAGAATATATATGGGAAATAAATGTTAAAAACACCCCTTTGTTAAAAAGAAAATGTAATCACTGTAATGGTGACAGGTTTTATTGCAGTAACAAATTCAGGATGAATTCTCAGAAAAGAAATATTGATATATGGTTGATTTACCGATGTACAAAATGTGATAGTACATATAATCTGACCATATTATCGCGTACAAAACCCGAAGCAATAAAAAAAGATTTATTTCTCAAATTCTCAGAGAATGACGAAGCGACCGCGTGGGAATATGCTTTCTCTTCTGAGACAGTAAGAAAAAACAATGTTGAATTGGATGATCACTCTGTCGAATATGAGATTGCATATGACAATATTTCAATAAATGATATTTTAAACGTTGAGGATAAGGCAATAGCATTTAAGATTAAAGCTAATTATAAATTCGGGCTAAAATTATCTTCTGTCATCAAAACATGTTTAGGGATATCGACAAATCAATTTAACCGGATGATTGAAACAGATGAAATTTATGTACTGCAAGGCTATTCACTCAAAAAACACAAAGTCAGGGATGGAGATATTGTATGGATAAATAAGGAGAAGTTGCAAAGCATATATAAACGGGATAATACCATAGATTCATGCAAAACCGGGGATTAACGGGGATATGTATATATCATTGATTTTTTTATCCTGACGATCAATCAAATGTACATTATTTATAGGGGAGTAAGTGTACTACTCCCCTATTTTTAGCTTTATTCTTCCATCCTTTACTTTGTCAATTGATTGAAAACAAGAATATTTAATTGATTGGCAACAAATTTTCATTCAAATAATAAAATATATGATGTATCTTTGCAAAATGTTAAATACTTTACAATCGGATTTGGTGTAGTAAACAATCTGTAATTCTTATACAGATTGTCCCTTCGTTTGCTCTCGGATGACTCTTTTCGGGAGTAGTTCCTATATTTTATAATTTTAGTTTTTAATCTGCGTACAATGATGAAAGCATTGGTATGCTTTCTGTATAGTGTATGCAAAATACATTAAGATAATGAGTAACAAAAATAAAACAATTGAGCTACACTCCAATGACCTCATGCTCGACCAAATGAGTGAACACACTTCGTCCTCGCCTAACCGGACAATTCATGAATTCGATTTAAGTTTAATCTGCGAATTTTTCTCCAATATGGAGCGGCAGGGGCCCGGGAGTCCTGAAGTCACTCTTAAAGCACTGAGTTTCATCGACAATCTGACCGAAAAATCCCGTATCGCCGATCTCGGTTGCGGTACAGGCGGACAGACAATGGTACTGGCTCAGCATGCACCCGGGCATTTTACCGGACTCGACTTGTTTCCCGAATTTATCGATATCTTCAACCGGAATGCAGAGCGGTTAGGTTTGCAGGACAGGGTAAAAGGTATTGCAGGCTCAATGGATGATCTTCCTTTTCAACATGAGGAGTTAGACCTTATCTGGTCCGAAGGAGCCATTTACAATATCGGTTTTGAACGGGGACTCAACGAGTGGCGTAAATACCTGAAAACAGGAGGATATATTGCTGTTTCCGAAAGTTCGTGGTTTACGGACGAACGGCCTGCAGATATCCACCATTTCTGGGTCGATGCGTATCCCGAAATAGATACCATCCCCAATCAGGTAGCCAAGATACATAAAGCAGGGTATCTTCCCGTCGCCACCTTTATTCTGCCGGAGAATTGCTGGACAGAGCATTACTTTGCTCCGAAGGTTAAAGCTCAGGAGATCTTTATGAATAAATATGCAGGAAATAAAGCAGCCGAAGAATTCAACGCAATGCAATCTCATGAAGGAGAATTGTACCGCAAGTATAAAGAATTCTACGGCTACACATTTTTCATAGCAAAAAAAAGATAGAACAATGATTCATTTAAATACATATGGTTGGAACGAAAAGTTAAACCAACTAAAACAAGGATCCATACATAGAACCTTGCCTCACGGACGGGTTGCCATTGTACATCGAACCTGTTATGACGTTATTTCCGAAGACGGACTGTTCCAGTGCGAACTCACCGGAAATATGATGTACGGTAAATCGGACTTTGAACTGCCTTGCGTGGGCGACTGGGTAATTTTTCAACCCTTCGACGAAAGTAAAGGGATTATAGTGGATATGTTACCGCGCGAACGAACCTTGTATCGCAAGAAAAGCGGAACAGTTGCCGACCGGCAGTCCATTGCTTCCTTTGTCGACAAGGCGTTTATCGTACAAAGCCTCGATGATAACTTCAACGTGCGCCGGGCCGAACGTTTTATGGTTCAGATACTGGAAGAGCATATCAAACCCGTACTGGTGCTCAATAAGGCCGACCTGGATTTCGACCGGCAGAAAGTGGAAGAGCAGATCAAACACATTGCCAGTCAGATGCCAGTATTTTTCACAAGTACACATCAACCCGAAACGATTCTCCGGCTACGGGAATCAATCTCGGAAGGCGAAACGGTTGTATTTGTCGGCTCTTCGGGTGTCGGGAAAAGTTCGTTGGTGAATGCACTTTGCGAAAAATCGGTATTGCTCACATCGGATATCAGCGTATCCACTGGAAAAGGTCGCCATACGTCGACCCGCCGGGAAATGGTGTTGATGGACGGTTCAGGTGTCTTAATCGACACTCCGGGCGTCCGGGAATTCGGCCTGGCTATCGATAATCCCGATTCACTCGCTGAAATGTTGGACATTTCCGACTTTGCACAATCGTGTCGTTTCAAGGATTGCGAGCATATCAACGAGCCCGGATGTGCTGTGTTAGAAGCCGTAAACAACGGTGCATTAGACCGTAAAGTCTATGGAAGCTATCTGAAACTCCGTCGGGAAGCATGGCACTTTTCTACTTCAGAACATGAAAAGCGCAAAAGGGATAAATCCTTTTCAAAACTCGTAGACGAAGTAAAGAAGCGCAAGGCTGAGCTTTGATTTCTATTTGAACAATGCGGGTATTTTCGAATATCCGCATTGTTATATTTTTAAAGGACATACCGAAATTCAATATCAGATGATTGCCGTTCTCGTAATCAGATACAGAATTGTCCATCTGTTTTTCATTTCCGGGAAAGGATATGAAAATCATATCAGGAAACTATTTCTTTGTAGTGAGCGATAACACTTTACTGCTCTTCTTTTTCAACAAGTCTCAAACCTGGATAAAAATAAGTTTTTTGCTTCTTCTAAATGATTTACCATAATGTTTTTAAACCAATAGGTATATTTCTCCGGCTCACGATCCATGTCTGCCTGTAAATGTTTGATGTCGCACCACATCCATTCGCAAACCTCTGCACTATTAGGTTTTGGATCTTTATCATATAAACCGGCATAGATATGATCGATTTCATTTTCTATCATGCCATAGCTGAAATCTATTCTGTAATGAAATTTTTTTACGAACGTTAGTTCACAATCAAATCCCATTTCATATTGTAATCTGGTGTGTACATACGAATCCATTCTTTCTTCCTGAGTGAGGTGGCTACAACATGTGTTTGTCCATAATCCGCCGGAGTGATATTTATCCATAGCTCTGCGATGTAGCATCAATTCTCCTTTGCGGTTAAAAATGAGAATAGAAAATGCCCTGTGCAGAAGGCCCTTCTGGTGAACCCGCATTTTTTCTTCAAATCCGGTTATTTCATCATTCATATTTACAAGTGCAATTTGCTCCTTACCTTTATTATGTTGTTCTTTCACTCCCAAAATGTGTAATAAATGTCCGGTATTAAGCGATGTGGGAATCCCTTTTTTATCCCAATGTTTTTTACATCCGCAAAAATCCAGATACACACATTGGGAGGGTATTCCCAGACTGATCATTTCATAACCTCCCAACAAAAGATTTAATACACAGGCAACACCTACCAATGAAACATCCGGCACCTCTTTCCAGCGTTTCAGCGTTTTTGAGAAGTTCGAACTGTGAGGAATAAGGTAAGCATCTATCTGGTAATTTTTTAAGGAGGCACTTACTTTTCCAACGTTGCATTGTGAATGGCAACAGATACATTTTTTTTCTGAACCCTCCGGTTTAGCTTTGCAGGCATGATCATCCACTATGCGCATACAGGTAGGTAGTAAAACTACCTTACGTTTTGCTTCCATAAATTTCCCCCTCAAAGCCCTGTTCAGGATTTCTGCAGCCACCATGTTAAAATGGTACTCGATCTCTTTACGGGTAGCCAGACCATAGTCTTCTCTCTGCCTGTATTCGGTTTTGGCTTTTTCGATAAAAGGATTGACGTTTCGGGTATAAGCTCCTAATTTATCTTTGGATACCTCTTCAAACCAACCTGCGAAATCGTAGGCCTTTTTTAACAAACTGTCCGTTTCTGAGGCAGATAACAATTTTGTGTATCTGAACCAGTTAGTGATTCTTCGGGTTTCCTCAAAAAATTCACCGGTGGCATTTAACCAACCTATCAGGCGGCCGAATGATCGGCCGGTAAAATATAAGTTACTTCCTTCAGGTTTGTTATAGAGCATCGGTGTCATCATTTTTCCGCGTACCTTATCAACTGTTTTTTTCAATTTCGGATTGTTTTTACGCACTAGATATAACTTATATAAAAGCCGGCTTTGCCATATCGGTGTACGTTTCGCTTCATTTTCATAAGAACGCCACAGCACTCCGATCATAATGATTTCGAGCAGATATTCATCAAATGATCTGCACTCTTCAATATTTGCATCTATAATAAACTGCTGATATCTTTCTATATCTACCTTGAATAGAGGTACGGCCTGTGTTGATACAAAATCCGTGAGTCCGGCAATGTCTTTATAAAAATTATTATTGCCGTTGTTCGTTGCACTAATTGAGTAGGTGAGCTCCATATTTATATTCTTTTTTTGATAAATATTTCTTATATTTTAGTATTAAACACCCGGTGCTATTTATTGTTTTCTTAAGTCGCATTGATCAAATTGATTACGGCTATTTAATTAAGTAGATGTTCATAATTAGTTCACATATAGCATATTTACTATTCTCCTGTTCATACAGTGGTGTTACACCAGGAAGGCCTGAGCTTCCGAAAGTGGGCACCAGTCCTGCAAAGTGAAGGGGCAAGCCGGAAGCTGTCTGAGCCGTCAGGTGAGTCCTTCCGGCGTCCCGTAGCGTGCAGTGGCTGGTCGCTGAGGAAGTAAGCCTTGATTTTTGCTTCTTTTTATCAAGGAAAAGAAGGGTAAAAATGATTCCATATATGTATGGTATAATTTTGAACAATTACTTATAACATTAATTTATTGGCATTAGTTGATTATTATATTTCACAAACAGAGCAATCTCTCTGTTTGTCGACAAAAAAATAGCCTAAGCTTTAAGCATGGTATATAATCCTTCCCACAATAAACGCATGGTCTTTCGCATATAACCCACATCCTGATTGATCAACCTTGTGATAGCATTCCCATAGGATATGGTTACAAAATACTGGGCTAATATCTCATTATCCAGGTCAGATTTAATCTCTCCTGATCGCTTGGCACTGGCAATAACCTCCATCCATATAGTTAACTCCTTATTCTGGGCAAGAAGTGTTCTTTCTTTAAAAGTTGGAATAATCCGGTAAGCCTCGAATATAAAAGAATAAAAATTTGCGCCTTCACTATCTATATTGAATTCCTTATCAATTATATCCATCACTTTTTCGCTTCGTTCTAAAGAACCCTGAATAAAATCTTTTAAGGTGATTCCTTCCTGTGCAGGAAAAGGAAGATTGATAAATTCAAACCAATAATGGTTAGCAACTTCTATGAAAAGTTCTTCCTTTGTTTTAAAATAATGGTAAAAAGCTCCGTTAGAAAAGCCTGACCTGGCAATAATTTCCCGGAGTGTAACAGCCTTAAAACTTTTTTGCATAAAAAGCATGAAGGCTGTCTTCATGATATGTTCTTTAGAATCTTTCACATCAAAAACAGAGCATTTGCTCTGCAAAAATAGATAATACTTTTGAAGTAAAAAAATAATTATACATTATTTTATGCCAACACTCTATAGTACTTATTATTAGCGAAATAAACACAAGAAATAATTCGTAGTAATAAGGTGAACCTGAAAATATACACTCCTTATTAAGTAAGATTATACTAATTTTTCGCTGTTATGTTAATCATTTACAAGTAATTGAAGATTGCCATTCGGCTAAGAATCGTGGCTGACATAGTGAAACTATATTTTGCACTTAAATCTACCCATAATTAAAAAGAAATATATAACAGTTGATATTTAGATAAATAACATCCGTGAACTTCAGAGTAAAGCTACTTGAGCTACAAAACAACAAACTTCTCCCTGTAATCGGAAAAAGTTCGCACTATAACTACTTTTTAACTTGTAACATATTTCAATTTGATTGTTGTTAGTAAATTCTATCATCAAGAGCATGATAGGGAGCATTTGAGAATCAAATGCTCCTGTTTGGTTTTTAGAACGCTTCGCTGATTCCAATCACAAAACCGCTGGTTTCTTTACCAAAACCAAAATCAATACGGGCATTTACGTTTTTCTTTACTTCCACACGTAATCCTAATCCATAATTCGGAAGCACATTCTTAAAATCAAATTCTTTGAAAGCGGGGAATACGGTTCCGGCACCAACCCAAGCGGCACAACCGAAACGACCTACGATGTGTTGTCTTAGTTCCATTTGAGCGGAGACGATGTTATTATCAATATATCTACCGACATAATACCCCCTCATGCGATTGTGGGCACCAAGCTCTTCCCTCAAGGCCCAGGGAAGATTCTTACTGCTAACCTGCCCATAAAGATCAAGGGCAAAAATGCCTCCTTTCCATATCGGCTGATAAAAGTCCGCAATGAAAGTTGTCCGCCATAAGGCCTTATTTACGGTACCAAATATTTCCGGATAAATGGTCTGACGCAGAAAAATATACATCCCCCTCTTCGGGTTGGGAATGAAGTTGCGGGAATCGTATTGTATTGAAAGCCCCAACCCGGTGGTTACATATGAATCTTTCTGATCTTTGAGGTAAGTGATGTCATCAATTTTGCTTGCACTGGTATATAAGAAGTCCAATGTAGCTCCCGCGTAGAAATGACGCAACAGCTCATACTGGTAATTACCATAAATTTTTACGGTTTGGCGTTGATAGCTGATAACCGGATTCTCATCACAGTCATCAAAAGTTATTCCCCAGAAGTCGAGATTTTTATTGGCAAAGGCAACCTGATAAGACAGGCGCGACTTATTTCCTTTGAAATTATTATTCCCTTCAACCGCTAACGCATAAAATCCTTTAACTGAGGCATTGAATGTCAGTGTTATATTAGAAGGCATCATTAGGGAGTCCGTGCGATCTAAACGATATAGACCAGTTGCCATACCGCCGATACCGAAACTGGCTTCGCGGGTATAGGAAGGAGCAACGACAAAACTAAGATCCAATTTCTTCTCGAAAGTACGGTCTATGTGCCCGTAAATAAGGCGCCTCCAATAGTTGTCTTTCGGCACTTTAACCGACTGTAGTGAATCGGCGACCAACGAACCGGGTTTTTCCGCGGTAGATTGTTGGGCATATGAGTTGAAATCTAAGAGTAGGATAAAGCAGACGAGAGCGGATATGTTTTTGAAAACAGTGTATTTCATTTTTTCAGAATTAATAATGTTATTTTCCAAAACGATATCCCAAGCCGAGACTGGCTGCATGGGGCATCATTTTGAATATGCTGCTGTTTGCATCCAGAATATTGGCAACTCCGATTTTATAACTGGCATTGATCTGTATGCCATTGGCAAATTCATAACCAACCATCATTCCAAATCCGATATCAGAGTCTTTCATTGCAGAAATTTCGGTAGCTCCGTCTTTTTCATACAAATCCATTTTCTCTCCCTCCCGCTTCAAACGGGCGCTAAACCCAAATTCCGCATAAGGGCCTAAACCGGCATAAACCCTGCCTCCCCTGTTAAAATTCCATTGATAAACCGCATACATTGGGATCTGCACTCCCCAATACTGAAATTCGTTGGTCATCCATTGTATCTCCATGCCCGATGCCCTGTAATGGAACAGTAATTCTCCCCGGAGAGCCCAATGATTTGTGAATTCGAAATTCACAAATCCGCCGCCTGAACCTCCAAGCTTCATATCGCTTGTCACAACGGAAGTACCGGACACAATGAATCCGGATAAATTCATTTCGGCTTTGAGTCCCCATGTGGTTTTGACTGATCTGTTGTTCTCGTTTTGAGCGTATGCTCCTGTCAAACAGATTATCAGGAGTAAAGTTATTGCTGATTTTTTTTTCATTTTTTATAAAAATTGTCTATATTAATATCACCGACAACTGAAATCAAATAAAATACTGAAACATACCCACTCATTTGAATCTGATATTTGAATTGTATTGAGTACGGATCCAGAATAGGGTCCACAGGGTTACATGCGGACATACAACAACAAAACAATATCAATGAAAAGTACATAATAAATGTTCCGCAGCGGACATATCTATTTTTCATGACTTTATTCTTCATCATATCAATATTAATTTTAGATGAAGCAAAAGTATTGGGAAGACAGGAGCTAAAAAAGGCTATATGGATAAATTACTTTCCGTTTGGTCGGAATTGAGTTTGAAAATAAGACAAAAGAGAATATATTTGAAAAAATATGGATATTATGAATACACAGATTAGAAAGTACAGCGGATATTCACTATTGGATGAGAGTGAAAATGTGCATAGTATTGATAGGGATTTCATGTTACTGGATAAAGCATTCATTTTTCCGGAATTTTTGCACCCATTCAGAATGGATTTATTAACGGCTGTGATATCTATAAAAGGTTTTGCACAGGGAAAAATAAATCTAAAGCTATGTAGGTCGGAAGCTCCTGGACTGACCGTCATTATGGCGGACCAGATATTGCAGCATGACTCTATGAGTGATGATTACGAAGCAGTTTATATAGTCATGTCTAGACGCTTTCTTGAAAGCCTGAATGTTGACCAAAACTTATCTGCATTTAGGACTATTCGGGAAAATCCCTACATCCCATTAAGCGAAAAAGCGCTTCATGCGATGTTAGGATATTATAACATGATGCTAGGCACAATTGCAGCAGATGATAATCCGTATCGCTTGGAAATAGCCAAGAATCTGACAAGAGCTTTTTTCTACGGTATCGGCTACTATATACACAAAATGCCCGAGGATAAAAAAAATAAAAATGAGCAATTGGCAGGTAAATTCCTGAAATTGCTTGAAATACACTTTAAAGAATATCGGGATTTGAGCTTTTATGCAGAAAAACTTTGTCTTACACCCAAGTATATGTCCACAATTATTAAAGAAGGGAGTGGCAAGTCGGCAGGGGAATGGATTGATAGTCGTGTAATGTTGGAAGCAAAAGTTTTGTTAAAATCGGCGAGTATGACAGCCCAGCAAATTGCCGACCTATTAAACTTTCCCACACAATCGTCTTTCAGCAAATATTTCAAGAGGTTAGCCGGAATGTCTCCTAAAGAGTATAGAAATAGCTAAGTGCCTAATTGTTCCTTTCTTATATATCAAAGTAACCGATGTTTGTTATGATGTTGGATTTAAAAACCTTTCTCACTTTACAACCGCATTCAAAAAACACTACAGGTATTCGCTCAATGAAGATACCATAGCTTAATGCGTTTATCCACTATCAAGCTATTTTACAACTACTTAACGAATCAAAAAAAGGCAGTGATTTAGAAACAAAACTATGCTTTTTGATTATTCTTTTCTGAATCAACCGTTTGGCTTGGCTGTTATTCAGAATAGGTAACGGATAAGTAACGAGATAACTTCATCAATTTGCCCCGCTTTGAGCAGGTTGATTAGCTTAGGGCAAAGGTAACACAATTTTTCAAATTATATATCATTCACTCCAATATCATTATTTTCGGAGCTTATTATAGTATCGGTTTCGCTGTTTGAACATCTTATCGAAATAATCAATCTTGGAATCTCGATAGTCAAAGATCACCGGAGGTTTTCCTGAGCGTTGAACTCTTCCTATATATTGCACCAACTTCCCTTCAAAAGTAAATGGGTAAACGATAAACAAACATTCCAAGGCACTTATATCAATTCCTTCCCCAAAGTATTGTCCTGTGGAAATAATAATTTGAAAATGTCCCTGCTCAATCTGTTCCAACTTACTTTTCCGACTTCTTTCCGAATCATCTCCCGAAATGGCAATCGTTTCGTATTTTTCTTTCAAATAGAGGTTTAGGATATTCACATGAGATTTTCTTTCAGTCAGTATCAGTATGGATTTGAACCGAGAGATATTCTCGTCAATATCTTTTAAAATCAAGCCATTTCGAGCAGTGTCATATATAAGAACCTGCGAAACCGTTTCGTAGTTATCGGTTTTGTAGTCGAAAGGAACGAACAGTTCTGTTTCCTTTATATTAATTTCAGCTTTGCTGTTTTGTTGCTCCAGTAGCTCCTTTTGGGTCATTTCATAGATGATGTTGCCAATATATACATAGATCAACTTCTCATCGTTATTTTTCCGCTTTGGAGTAGCTGTTAGTCCGTACAGGTAATAGCAATTTAGTTGAGTTATGACTTCCCGAAACGACTTCGCCGGTATATGATGGCATTCATCAACAATCACCATTCCGAATCGGCTTTTCAGTTCGGACAGATCACCTCTGGTTAATGACTGTATCATGGCAACGGTCACTTCTTTTCCTATTTTATCTTTCTGATTTCCGATTTGTCCAATTTGCTTTTTGGATATAGATAAGAAGTTTTGTATTCGGTCAATCCATTGGTCAAATAGTTGCTTGCGATGAACGAGAATGAGAGTTGGCTGTTTTTTCTGAGAAATCAATTCTAACCCTATAATTGTCTTGCCCGAACCGGGAGGAGAAACAATTACTCCAAAGTCTTTCGTCTCTGTTCGCTCCAATACTTCCTGTTGATGTGGGAGTAAGTCAATTTTAGAGTTTACGATAATCTCTTCCTGCCGACATCGCTCGTCTATGATTTTGATAGGAATGTTTTCTGAATTGCAAAATTTTACCAGAGAAGAAGCAAATCCACGAGGAATAATGATTCCCTCCGTAGTTTCTTCTATCAGCTTGAAATATTTTTCAATGTTGTATGCGGTTTTCCCCAACCGCTTCTTGACGATATAATCTGAGTTCAGAAAGTTTAGATTATCCCGTAGAAAATCAATCAGTTTCTGATTTAGTTGTATTCTTTTGAGATATATCTCACTGTTTATAAGTATTTCTAATTCGAAGATGGATTTAGAATCGGTATATTTTGAAGTGAAGACTTCTTTTGTTTTTCCTGATAGCAGTAAATGCAAAGAATCTATCTTCTGTTTAGGTATTTTCTTGACGGTTTCTAAAAAAGTCCACTGGTTTTCAATGGGAGCGAATGTCTCCGGCTCTATAAAACAAGAGTTTCCTTGTGCTAATGAATTGCCTTGCAGAGGAAGAGCAATCAAATTGCCGACACCTTTTCCTGAGTGAATATCCTGATTAGGAAAGAGTCTATCAAAACTCGGTTCTTTTTCGAATTTAGATATAATGCCGGATTGTAGCAAAAGTTCGAAGATTATTTTCCGGCTTTGGAAAGCAGGGATATTCTCTTCAAAGAACAACCACAAGTGTCCGCCGTTACCGGAGCGTGAACGTTCTATATATGCAGGCAATTCGACTTCTTGACATGCTTTGTACAGTTTGAGTATGGATTCTTGCCAATTTTCTTCGTCAAAATCGGCCGCAATGAAAAACGAAGTATTATCCTGTAAGAGAGGATAAATTCCGACTGTCGTTTTTCCAGAGAAGTGATCTTTTAATGCTGTGTCATTAAATGGAAGATATTCCTTTTTCGTGTAACTGGCAAATGTTCCTCCTGAGGCTTTGTGTTTATTATAATCATCCCAATCCACTTTGTAGGCTGGCATATATCCGCCTCGTCCATCCTTCTCCCAACGAACCGCATAAACATCATCCCTTCCTCGAAAAAGAGATTTGTGGGTATCTATGTGGGATTGGAGTATTTGCATTGGAAAGACTTTTATGGCTAATGTTTCATATTCCTACGATTTCTTATTATTCTTTTTACCAAGCAATTTTAGTTTTTCCTCAGCTTGCTCAATGCTTGCTATAAATTGTTTTTCGACTTCTGAAAGTTCAGCATTACTTTTTTGTTTATATGCGTCATACTCAGCCAAAGCTTTTCTTTGTGCTAATTCTGCCGATATTTTGCCGGCATGAGTTAAAACATCTTGTCGGCTCATTGAAATGAAACCGTCCAGCACCTCAATCCATTCTTTCATATACATCGGCTTCTGCTGTATGGCATTTATTTCTGCAATGTCTAAATAAGCGGAAACGAGGCGATTTAAAAGAGCTAGCTCCTCTTCTGTCAGATAGTTCTTTGCGACAGTAATTTCTTGCTTGGTCGGTTTCTTTCCTTTGAAGGCGGTTAAACCCATAAAAGGGAGTTCGGCATTGGCTCTTTGGAAAATCACTTCAGCTGCCGTATGTCCATGTGCCGCCCAATGCAGTTTGTTTTGCACGGTTTGAAAAAACTTTTGCGTAATGTCAGTTCGAGGGTCATAATCAATGCTTGTCGCATAAATTTCGAGAACCTTGCGGTAGAAAAGCTTTTCGGAAGAACGTATATCGCGAATCCGGTTGAGTAATTCTTCAAAATATCCTCCTCCTTGTTTTAATAGTTCGTCATTCATCGTGAATCCTTTTATCAGATATTCACGCAACCGTTCGGTAGCCCATATTCGGAATTGAGTACCTCTCAGCGACTTTACTCTATAACCAACGGAGATTATGACATCCAGATTGTAGTGTTCAATTTCACGCTCTACCTGCCGGCTACCTTCTAATCGAACTGTTCGGAAATTCCGAACAGTTGAATCAGGCATTAGCTCTCCTTCTTCAAAAATATGCTTTATATGCTCGCTTATATTAGATTTTGACGATTGAAACAATTCGACCATGTCGGCTTGTGTCAGCCAAACGGTATTATCGTCCAAGCGTACTTGTATCTTGATTTTCCCGTCTTCGGATTGATATAACAATATTTCGCTATTTGATTTTTGGGGCAGCATATATGATTCCTTTTAGTTTTTATTCTTCTTAAAATTCTCCGCTTGTTCAAAAATCTCTGTATAAACCTCGTCGCGTTCTACCGGTGGATAGCCGTGTTCGTCGAGCAATAGGATAAGACCGACTTTTAACGCGGATTTTATATCGTCTCGTTTGTCCCAATCGGGATATTTGGCTTGTGTATCGACCAGTGTTTTGACGTTTTTGGCAAGCTCTATCATTTTATCATCAGGATAGGTGAAGTCGTACTTTACACAGAGCGATTTAAGAATATCGTAAAACGCTTTTTCCTCAAAATCAATACCCATTGCATCGCCTGCCGAAAATTCTTTATACACCTCCCAAATCAGGTTGGTTAGCTGTTCTGCCATTTCTTCATAGACTTCGCTTCGCAAAATATCGTTGGCATTACGGTTGTTGTAATGTTCTACTAGACGTTCCATCTTTTTACTGAAGTCGATTCCTTTTATTCGGTTTACTTTTTTCAGTTCGCCGATTACTTTCGCCAGCAGCTTTTGGAGAAGCTTTATTTTTGTATTGGGAAGTTTTATCTTATCAATCTTTGCCAAATAATCTTCATCGAAAATATCCTGTTCGGTTTCATCTTCCGAACCCAACTTAAAGATTTCTTCTACACCATCACTAATCAAAGCATCTTTTATCATTTCCTGCACCTTGGCGTTCATCTGCGCCGTATCGGGTGCATCGCCTTTGGTGAGTTTGAAAACTATGGAACGAACAGCCAAATAGAAATGTGTATAATCCCGCTCTTCCTGTGTGAGTTGTTCGCTGCCTGTGCAAATATCGTAAGCCGCTTTCAGACGCTTTACCAAATCCATAAAGCGGGTTTCAAATTCTTTGGTGCATTGTACATATTCGGCGGCTCTGTTCAGGCAATTCAGCTGCTCCAATGTGCTGCCCGAAAAATAATCCGAACCGTCAAATTTATGAAACAGTTTCGCCAACAAATCCAAATGGTCTTTTACCACCACAAGTGACTGGGCAATGTCTTCGAAATTATCTTTGTCGCCTTTGTTGTAATGAGCCAAAGCAAGATTCATCTGCTTTTTGATTCCGATATAATCGACTACCAAACCTTTATTTTTACCTTCAAACTTTCGATTTACGCGCGAAATAGTCTGTATCAGATTGTGTTGCTGTATCGGCTTATCAATATAAATGGTGTCGAGAAACGGCACGTCGAATCCTGTGAGCCACATATCAACCACAATGGCAACCTTGAAATTCGACTTTTCATTTTTGAATTGTCGGTCGAGTTCCTTGCGGTATTCCTTTGTGCCAAGTAAATCGTACAGCTCTTTATCATCATCTTTACTGCGAGTCATAACAAGTTTTATACGCTCCATCGGTTTCAACTCACGTTTATCTTTATCAGTAAGCTCAACGCTATTATCCGCAAATCGGCTTTCTCCCCATTCGGGACGAAGAGTCAGCACTTTTTTATAAAACTCGTAAGCAATAGTGCGATTGCTGCACACAAACATGGCTTTGCCTTTTACCGAAGAGCCTTCGGATATGCGGTTTTCGTAGTGTTTTACAAAATCTTCCGCCAGAGCTTTTAATCGGTCGGGATCACCGAGAATGGCGTTTAGTCGGGCTGATTCCTGTTTGCTTTTCTCTATCTGATATTCGTTCGCCCCTTCTTCGGCAACGTCGTTGTAGTATTGTTCTATTTTTTGCAGTTCGCTGTTGTTCAAAACCACTTTTGCGGCTCGTCCTTCGTACACAATGCGAACGGTAATTTCATCGCGAACCGATTCGGTCATGGTATAAGCATCCACCACTTTGCCGAACACATCGAGTGTCGCATCTATCGGCGTACCTGTAAAGCCAACATAAACCGCATTCGGCAACGAATCATGCAGGTACTTGGCAAAACCAAATGTTTTGGAAACGCCTTTTTCTGTTACTTTTATCTTTTGGTCGAGATTGGTTTGGCTACGGTGAGCTTCGTCCGAAATACAAATTACATTTGGTCGGTCGGTCAGCAGTTTAGTGTCTTCGGTAAATTTGTGAATGGTGGTCAAAAACACGCCGCCACTTTCTCGTCCTTGTAATAACTCTCGCAAATGTTCGCGACTCTCAACACTAATCACATTGTTGTCGCCGATATATTGCTTGGCATTGGTAAACTGTCCTGCCAGTTGGTCGTCTAAATCGGTTCGGTCGGTAATAAGCACAATGGTTGGACTTCCGAAATACTCGCTTTTCATCAGCAAGCGAGTAAGGAAAAGCATGGTATAACTTTTTCCGCAACCTGTCGCTCCGAAATATGTTCCGCCTTTGCCATTACCAAACGGTTTTTGTGCTTGTTTTATATTGTCGTACAAGGCACGAGCCGCGTAATATTGCGGATAGCGACAAACTATTTTCTCATTCTTCTTCGACGAGTCGGGAATGTAAACAAAGTTTCGCAGAATATCCCGCAACCTGTTTTTTTGAAACATACCCTGAATCAAGGTGTACATGGAATCTATTCCATCCATATCTTTACTCATTCCTGCAATGCGTCGCCATGCATAGAAAAAATCGTAGGGAGCGAAAAACGAACCCGCTTTGTTGTTTATGCCGTCGCTGATTACGCAGAAAGCATTGTATTTGAATAATTCGGGAATGTCGCGTTCGTAGCGAACGGTAAGTTGAGTGTAAGCATCGTGAATGGTGGCATCTTCGCGAATGGCGCTTTTGAACTCGAACACCACCAAAGGCAGTCCGTTGATGTATAAAATCCCGTCGGGAATGCGTTTTTCCGAACCTTGAATTTCCAATTGAGTTACAAAACGGTAGATATTCGCATCCGTTTTGTATTCGGCTTGCGGTTCAGCCACAATAGAAATTAAATCTTCGGGCATAAAAGTCTGGTTTTCCAGCCCCGAATAGTCAACCAACTGAATATAAATGTCTTTTTTGTTATGATCTTCACGTTTGAGGATAAATCCATCGGACAGCATTTTCATAAAACGCTTGTTGGTTTCGTACAGATCGGAAGCGGGAAGCGATTTCAACTCCAATAGAATAGATTTGATTTCCGTATCGGTAATGCCATGATTGGCATAACGTTTTTTCAGGAAGTTATGCAAATCGTCTTCTATCAGCACTTCATCGGGCTGACGAGCGAGCGTATTGCCCAAACAATGCGGATAGCCCTCCTGTGCCAAGAGTTCTGCAAATGCGTGTTCGAGTTTGGATTCGGTGAATTTCATGATAATATTACTTTCTTAACCAATCTTTTAAAGGAATAATATTGTTGTTGGGATATTTTACATAATAACCACGAGCAACAAAATTTCCATTGTTATATTTTGTAGTTCCATCTCTATACACTATGTAGGGGTAGATCTGTAAATACTCTGCACCAGAGAAACTTGCATTATCTTTTTCTACAGGAAATAATGCTATTTTTTCAATATATTTTGCAGCATCACCTAAACCTAACTCCCAATTACACCATTTGGAGTTAATAGCCCCTTCTGAAGCTAAAAGAATGAATTTGTCATTCTCTTTTATTTTTTGCTTTATTCTTCTTGCTGTTTCACCACTAGTTGTTTTTGGCATACCTTCATCTAACCAATCGACATAAACATCAATTCCTTCTTTTTTTAAGAAGGATATTGCACCATCTAGAACCTCTAGTTCATCATGCTTATGTGATAGAAAAATAGTCGTTTTATTTGACTTCGATTCGTTTCGAATCTGTTTCAAACTCTCAGTAGCAGAAAAAAACCTTGTGGTATTTCTATATCTCTTTAATTGTGATTCCGTAATAAAACTCATAACTAATTATCGTTGTTTTGTCAAGTCAAATTTTGATGTATTCTCGCTCTTATCAAATGCATTTTCTATATAGTAAGAGGGATTAGCCAAAAAATCATTTTCATCAACCAATGTTATATAAGACCCATTCATAAAATCATATGTATTACATTCATGACAATGTTTTAGAGCAGGTGTTGAATTATATCTATTTTTATAAATTATAGGATAAAGGAATTCTTGCTTGTAACTGACTGTTGGACTTCCATGAATATTTGAACTGTGTATTTTTAACCAATCTGCAGAACCATTCACATTCATAATTACACCAACAACACCATTAGTATATGATTTCCTGTCTTTTCTAGATATTTCTTTTAGACAATATTCTATTTCCCAGTCTATCCATTTACTTTTGACCATACTGGGAGAAATAATAACAATTGCAACAGACGTGTTGTACATCATGTCTTTTAGATTGTTTTTTATATTATCAGTTGATGTATCTGTTAAGTCTGGAGAATCAGATGTTTCTCCTTGATAATACTGAGCATCATTTCCTAAAGCCCTGATGATTTTATCTCGTAAATTTTGAGCTTCGCTATACTTGTATGATATAAAAGTTTTTCTAGCCATGATATCGTCCTTTTAATATTGATTTCTTATTTTTATTGCCCTTCCCACAAGTTCTGCAATATTCTCCTTTATATCATCATAAACATATTTACTTGTGGAATATGTCGATTCAAAAATAGGTACGTGACTTGCCAACGGATTTTTTCCTTTAGAAGACTGATTTCCTAATACATCTTCCAACTTGTGTATGTAAATCCCACAAACCGCTTTTCCTAATTCCCAAGCTCTATTAATTTCATAATTTACCCATTTTCGTTCACTCGTTTTTTCACCAATCAAAACAACCAAACAAGATTTGTCTTTCAAATTGTCATCAATCCATGTCTTGATTGTTGAATCACTTTTACTCTTAACATCTTCCCATTTGTTTCCATTGACAGGTTTATCTCCTTCAACAGTTCCTATGTTGCGAACTTGACCCGCTCGCCAGTTATCATCATCAAAATGAAAACTATAAAAAACTTTTCTTGCCATAATTATTATATTTTATCAATTAAAAATTTCTGAAACAAAGACATGTATCCGTAATCCTTTAAGAATCGTTCATTTTTCAACTCTTCTGGAAACTGATTGTCATATACAAGTTTAGTTGCCGCTCCTGTGCTTGCAATTGGTAGTATAAGAGCATCAGGGTGATATTTAATAAACATATTGTATTCGACTTCTATACCATCCATTCCTCCAATAAAAATAGCAGCTGAAAATTTATTCTCCGAAAACATTCTATTTCGCATGTGCTGAATGCTAGAGTGAACATCTCCGACATTCTCTGTAAAAACTATATTTTCAAATTTGTTATTATCAGATGGAAATTTATCCTTAAAAAATAGAGACTGGTAAAGTAATACATGATTTTGAATGCTTAAATTCAGTTTTTGCATTACATAGTATATCAGTGGTGTAATGGAAGGGTGACCGCCCCAAACTAATCGATGTTTCGGTAGCACTGTGGTGGCTAAAGCAATTACAGAATCTCTAATTGCAATAATATCCGCCGTTCCTATATATTTAGGATCTCTTTCAGGCAATGGAGCACTTGCTGAAAGGAAAATGTTTTTCACTTCATTTGTAGCCATGTTTCAAAGTCTTGTTTTTTTAATGTTTTTATATCTTTCTTGAAATTGTCGTTCAACCAATCCAAATGATTTAGCCATTTATCTCGAATTCGCAAATCATCATATATCAAGCGAATAGAAACCTCATCATATCCCAATAATTCCCTCTTGATTTCCGCCGATTGGCAATTAGTGGATTGTGGAATCCCGATAGTCGGAATATAAATTACACGACTACCATTTGGCAAGTCTTCTGTTAAAATTTTCTCAGGTTGAACAGTTACAATTCTACCATTTTTATCTGCAATATTTCTAAATTCGGTTATAAGATTATCTTGTCTTGCTGCTAAATTTCGAGCTCTTACAGACTCAACCTCAGATATTATTTTGTCAACAATGGTTACTGCTAATTTTGATTTATCCTTATCAGAATAGTCGCTGTCTACAAAATCATCTGCAACCAATTGTAATGGATAGCTTAAATGTGAGGACGGATCAATATCTTTTATCTTATGGTTTGGCCAAACTAATTGAACTACTCCAATTTGCTTGGCTGCAGCTTCTGCAAATTCTTCTTTACACCAATGACTTTCTAAAAAGCCTGGGGTGTTAAGTAGGACAACTACATCACAATCAGTCATTCTATGCCATAATTCATCTTGAAATGGTTCTCCTTTTTCAATAGAGTGAGTGTCCAAGAAAACGTCAAAATTATGAGACTCCAATGCCTCAAATAGTTGAATTGCAATAGGTGTAGATTCTGTTCTTCTGTAACTTATAAATACTTTTCGTGTACTTCTTAACAATTCAAATGATTGCAGCACGATATTGGCAATTCTGTTTAATTCAAGTTCTTTATATTGAATTCCATTTTGGTTTTCTAACTTTTTAGGAATTTCAGCTCCAAATGCTCCCTCATTAAAATATATAGGCAGAATCATAGTACCATCTTTGATAAGTTTCTCGATAATATCTAAGTCCTTGAAATCGCCACCTTCATCTCCAAAATATATTGCAAAAGCGGGTTGATTTCCTTTGTATTCACGCTCCAAATCTTTTGGTTCTATGATTTTTATAAAATTTTCAGGTAATCCAAGGTGTGCAAGATCTTTATTGATTTGACTCAATATATCTTGCTTAATTGGAACGTCTGAACCTAATAAAATTAATTGGTATTTATACTTCATGTCCATTTTAATTTTCTATTGTTGCCATTTTCGAAAGAAGAAGTGTTTTCAATCCTATCAACTTATGTCGCTCTTCTAATGAAGAAGCTTGTAGTTCATTAATGGAGGAAATAGTCTTTTTAAATATGTTAACTATTCTATCATTTGGGATTATCATAGGCATAGACTCTACATTATACATTGGTAATTTCGCTTGAACTCCACCAACCATTCTTGTTTCTATATCCTTTTGTCCAACAGGTGAGTTTAGATAATAGTATAATAAATCAGGGCACAACTCTTTCAGATTAGTTAATTTGAAGCAATTTTCTGTCAAATTAGCATTATTAAGGGATTTATCAATCATCGAAACGAGTCCGATTGTCCCAACAATTGAAATAATAACATCATCGGTAGATACAATATATTTTGATATTGCTTTTTGAGTATTGTTATCAACATATTCGAAATCGCTAGATAACACAATATATTTATCTTTACTCATATCTGCAACCTTAATATAAGGTCTGCCTTCCCTTTTATTATTTAAACTGGCTTCCTTTGGAAGTCGTTTACCTCCTTTTATCTCACAAATGTTTTTTAATTTCTCCACTCTCCATCCCCTTGGAATCTCGCCCAACTCGCTTTCCAGCATTTCGCCGCCTGAACTTTTATAAGGCTTTCCTTCTTCGTTGGGAAATTCAAAATCTATAAACCATTGCTTGTAAATAGCCTGTGCAGTTTCTTCGAGTTTTTGTATCAGTTGGTTGTTTAGGTCAATGCGGTGTTGTACGGCATTGTATTCGGCTACTATTTCGCGTTGCTTTTCGGGAGAGGGAATGGGGAGTTCTGTGTTGCACATTTCATCCCAATCAAATATTTCTCTTGCACTTCCGTGACTTTTGAAACGAGCATATCGGTCAAATTCAGGGCGACGAAACCACATCATCAGATATTCGGGAAGAAGTTTTTCTCTATCAAGCACTTCAAAACTGGTGTAGGCTTGTGAAATTATCGCTTCGTCGTACTCGTTCAACAAAGCGATTGAGATTTTATCTCCATTTCGAGAAGTAACAGGTCCATAAGCAAACTGCCCACGTTTCATAATCTTGTAAGTGGACATATCAGTTCCTACGGTATTTGCAATTGAGGGCATCATCGCTTTTTGAATGCTAACACCCAATAGCTTTTCGACCTTTAATTCTGTGTTTCGGATATTAACTTCGCGAATATAATCGCCCAATCGCTTATAGTTCATAGCCTAAACCTTTAAATACGTTGAGCAATTCTTTTTTCGACTCTTCCTCGGATTGCAACAATTTCTTGAACTCGGATTGTAGAGTTTTCATTTTTTCGTCGAAGTCGATATTTTCATCTCGATTCTTGAACGCAATATATTTACTCGGCACTAAGGCAAAATCTCTGGTCTCTACTTCTTCACGCGAAGCGGAATAACAATATTCTTCTTGGTTGAAAGCCTCCGAAACGTTTTCTAATACTGAAGTTTGCCAATCGTGATAGGTTGTGGCAACTTGACGAATGTCATCAATAGAAAATTGAGTAAATTTCTTTTCAAATGGTTCGCCCATTTGGCGTAAATCCATAAAGAGGATTTCGCCCTTTCGGTGTCGATAATTGCGTTCTTCACTACCAACTTGTGTTGTTCGAACTGTTTTATTTCGGTTCAATATCCAAAGCGTAACGCTAATATCGGTGGTGTAAAACATATTTCGAGGCAAAACCAAAATCGCCTCCACCAAATCATTTTCAATTAGTTTTCGACGAATTTTATACTCTTCGCCTCCGCCGCTCAAAGCACCATTGGCAAGGATAAAGCCCGCAACGCCATCTTCGGAAAGTTTGCTTGCCATATTGAGAATCCAACCGTAATTGGCATTGCTTTTGGGCGGCACATCGTAGCCACGCCAACGCGGGTCGTCAATGAGTTCGTCTTCGGCACGCCAGTCTTTTTGATTGAAAGGCGGATTTGCCATAATGTAATCAGCTTTCAAGTCTTTGTGCTGATCGTCGGAAAACGTATTGGCGGCTTTTGCTCCCAAGTTGGCGGAAATACCACGAATGGCAAGGTTCATTTTTGCCAGTTTGTAGGTGGTGTTGGTGTATTCCTGTCCGTAAATGGAAACCTCGCGTTTGTTTCCGTGGTGGCTTTCGATAAACTTAATGGACTGCACAAACATACCACCCGAACCGCAAGCAGGGTCATAAATGATTCCTTTGTAAGGCTCAATCATTTCGGCAATCAGGTTTACAATGCTTTTTGGGGTGTAGAATTCGCCTTTCCCTTTTCCTTCCGCCAAAGCGAATTTTGAAAGAAAGTATTCGTACACACGTCCTACAATGTCTTGTTCTTTATCTTTCAGGGTGTTTATCTCGCTTATTTCATCAATTAATGAAGCCAATTTTGACGACTCCAAACCTAAACGAGAGAAGTAGTTATCGGGCAATGCTCCTTTCAGACTTTTGTTGTCTTTTTCAATAGTATGGAGGGCGGTATCGATAATGAGAGCCAAATCGTCTTGTTTGGCTTTTTCCTTGATATAGTTCCATCGCGATATTTCTTCAAGAAAAAACACATTGCTCATATTGTAAAATTCGGGCATTTCCACGTATTTCTCTTTTCCGTCGGCAATGAGCATGGATCGGTGTTCCTCAAACTTGTCGCTGACAAATTTCAGGAAAATCAGTCCCAGTACCACGTGTTTGTATTCCGAAGGCTCAACGCTTCCACGCAGTTTATTCGCCGACTCCCACAGACTTACCTCAATGGGCTTTTCTTGTTTTTCTTTCGCTTGTTTAGCCATGTATCTATTTGCTACTATTTAATAAATCTTTCACATCTACATTCAACAACTCAGCTATTTTTGCAAATGTCTCAATGGGTGGCTGCATGGTATTTGAGCACCATCGAGATACGGTTGCAGGATCTCTTCCAAGTTGTTCCGCCAGCCATTTGCCGGTTTTTTGCTTTTCAACTAACACAATTTTAATCCGATTAATAGGTTTCATCGCTCTCATCTGTTGATTTTAAACGCAAATATATTGATTTTTATCGAAAGCTTCCATATTCAAAACCAGTAACTTTTCAACATATTACCAAAACACGTACTTTAAGCATGGCATTGTTTACCTCTTCTGCCCTCTATTTTTCTGCTGAACGACAGGCTGCTTACGTTTTTGTTCTTCCTTTGGAGGTTCTGGCAAACGTGGGTCGCTCCACGACTCCTTATATTCAGCATCTGCTTTATTCTCTTTCCACAAGTAAGGATTCGCATAGCTTCCCATACCCCACCATTTTACTTTGGCTTTGGTGATATATCCGTTCTCGATCAGAACCTTATCCCGGATACGCATTTCGTACTTGCCGTATTTGACAAATTCATCAGGATTGTCATAGCTGAGAAGCACTCGTTTCTTTTCATCATTGAGGAAAGCATAAGCCGAAAATTGTGTTTTCCCATCTTTAGCTGTCATGTTTTCAAGGAAGATATGACCTCCACTCATTAGTGTTTCCTGTTGCTTGTCACTCAATTCCACACCTTTGACAATAATATTCCGTTTGACCGCTTGCTCTCTTTCTTCGGCTTCCTGTTTCGCTTTTTGCTCTACTTGCTGCCGTAGATATACTTCTTCTATTCGCTTGTTTTCTTCCAAGAGATTCTTCTGAAACTCCTTTTTCAGATTCCCGAAGCTGTATTTTCTATCAATTTCGGAGCCTTTGAAAGCTACATTTTCGTATCGAAACGATACACCTTGAATCTCATTTGAGCCTCGCTTAAACTTATAATCTATCTCAACTCCATGTTTTTCAAGAGCAAATCTCAGGTCAGCAGGATTCTTACAATCGGGCAAAACCGACTTAATGGCATCGTGGATATAGTACTTAATCTTATCAGGATTCTTCAATTTTTCCCGCTTGACTTTCTCTTTATCCTTGCCATAAGTGAGCTGATATTTGTCTTTCAGCATCTTGCAAACCTTGATATTCCGCTTGTAATCGTGGTTCACGGAGATAAGTTTAAGGTCGTTGTTGATTCGGTTATAGACAATATGCAAGTGTGGATTCTCCGTGTTATGGTGGCGAACAATAATATATTGGGTGTTACCAATACCCATTTCCTGCATATATTCTTTGGCTAATTGCACCATAAAATCATCGGTCATTCTGTGTTTATCTTCTGGCGAAAAAGCAATCGGGATATGTCCGACAGGTTGTTTGACTTCCTTTCTGCCGGAGCGTTGCATGGCAAAGCTCCTAATAATATCTTCTTTGGTTGATGCCCATACACCTTCCGCTTCGAGCATGGTTGCTCCATCGTGCATCACATACGAAACACAACCCTTGAATGATTTCCCTTTGATATTCTTAGCGATCATGGAACAGGCTTTTGATTTTGTCAATAATTTCGATAAGAACTTCTGTTACCATATATAATCCTCTTTGATGAGCAAGTTTTGTAATCTGATTCAGATTGTTTGCCATACCTGAAAGTTTACGCATCAAGTCAAGTTCCTCTATCGTAAAACGAGATTTAACCCTCCCTTTGAGAGCCATTTCCCGTGCATATTGTGTTGCTTTCATTCCCAGTTTTTCGGCTTTCTCTTTCAATAAAGCATAGTCATCTTCGGTCAATTTCAGATTAATTGACCGGGCTAACTTGGTCTTTTCTTTTAAAGGGCGACCGAGTTTTGCTTTATGTTCTTCCTTGTTTTCGATAATATTTTGATTGAAAATATTCATTTAAGCCGAAGCGAAAGCGACCATCGGGAGATTGAGCGGGGACGTTCACACAACAGACTGCCGGAGTGACCATCGGGAGCGAAGTAGTCAGTTGTGAAGTGACCTTACCGGTTGCAACCATCGGGCGCATTAGGTCTGGTCACTGCCCCGCAGGGCAAGGTATGCACAGGAGGAACAAGAAAGAGCCGAAGGCGAATTTCGGGTTACCCGTGCGATTACCTTGCTACCGAACATTTCATGTTCCGTTAGAGAAGTAAGCCATAAATGATACAGGCTTACTCTTCAACTGGTAGAAGCTAAACATTAAAGCTTCTTCCATCCCTCGACATCTTCCCTGTAGATGTCCAGATGGTGGCGGGCAAGATTCTCAATAAAGCCCGACACGCTTCGCCCTCTGCCGCCCAAGCGGTGGACTATCTCATCAATCCGATCCCGAACTTCACGGCTGATAAAGACAGGTTTGCGGTCTTCAAGCTTGGGAACAGTTAGAAATGTTTGCCGATACTCTTCAAGCGATTCTTTGCGTTGCTTGGTGGTACTGCGTTTGGATACTACCGTTGGGATAGGCGGTTGTTCCACTTCGGTTGATACTCCCGCTTCGGTTTGCAGACTATCCATAGTCTCGTCCGCTTCGTCCTGTAGGATAGTTTCATCGGTGCTGATACCGTTACTGGTAACTTCTCTTTCAACCGCCTTTTGAAATACTTCCTCCAATTCCTTATTGGTTGGTTTTACAAATCCACCTTTCTCTTCTCCCGAAGTTGGCAACCAACCGTCGGGAATCTGTACTTTGCCTTTCCGGCTTTCTGTTTGCTTACTACTCATAGCATACTGTGTTTAGAAAATTATTACTATGGCTTCCCATGTTATGGGCAACCAATTATCGACAACAAATAAACGACTATTAATCAGCAGGCTGAACAGAATTGGTTTATATGAAATAATCCGCAATAACTTTCTACTTTGCTTACCCTGCAATTGGTTCAGACTGCACCGATTTTCCGATTTGATTGTGGTGTACCAATAATGCACTCTGATTTTTGAAAGTGGATTATATGAATTATAGAAACTTTGAAGCCACTCCCAGCCACAAGTACGCATATGGTTTCGAGCCATTGGGATATGAATTTTTCTGTTTTTCTTCGTATTGGACGAACGCAATTTTACAGGACTTCGAAGCCACTCTATGCCAAATCGGTGCCACATGCTGCCACCTGATTTAGAATCCATTGAATAGCGGACAATTCTGCTTTACTTCGTTGGCGAAACGGTGAAGACAGCACCGCCGGAAGAGGTGATACCGTAGAAAAATACTGTATCCGGTTACATACGAAACGGAATTCTTTCAGGTGCTAAACAGACACTGTAATTTTGAGCAAGAACAAAGAAAATTTGAATTATAAATTAAATAACAAGACTATGCAAATCATTAATGTTGATGCGGAAACATTCGAGGCGATGCTCTCGAAGTTCGAAGATTTTGCCAGCCGGATAGAGAAACTCTCCCGCTTGCATGGAGATAAGGATATGAAAGAGTGGTTGGACAATCAGGATGTATGTCAACTTCTGAATATCTCGAAACGGACACTTCAAACGCTTCGGGATAACGGAACACTGGCATATACCCAAATCAGCCATAAGACCTATTACAGACCGGAAGACGTTCTGCAGGTTGTTCCGGTAGTGGAGGAAAAACGAAAACAGGCAAAGTATAATGGGAAACAATTATGAGACCGGAAGAGGAATATCAATCAGGCTTCAATCACCTGTTTTCTTGGCAAGGCGGTTGGGAAAGTATAAATGGTAATCCCGATGTATATATTTTTCGGGATTATGACGGTAGTTACTATCTGCTTACATATAGCTATGACAGAGATTACGGACGTGGCAACTTCTCTTGTCATAGGATAGAGTCAGACGAAAACAGTTGCTATATCTGCATGGGGACAAAGCATTATCGCTTGACGGAAGAGAAATATCCATACGGATTATGTATTGGGGATTGGGGCAGCTATATGAAAAATTAGAATGAAACGAAAATCAAGTTTAACATAAAAAAGAAAGGAGTAACATTATGAGTAACCAGTTAATTACACGGGAGAACAATGAGAGGGTCAAGGGATTTTTTCTTACGCTCGAACGGATATCTGTCGCAGTAGAGAAATTATTTGCCTCTCGCAAACCAACCTTTGGCGGTGATAGTTTTTATTCGGACAAAGAATTGTCGAAGAAATTGAAAATAAGTCAGAGGAGTTTACAGGACTACAGAAATGAAGGACGAATTCCTTATATCAAGCTGGGAGGCAAAATCCTCTATCGCAGTTCGGATATTGAGAAATTGTTAGAAGATGGGTATCGGGACAAGCTCAGGTAGTCGCTCCATATAAGGGAAGTACGAATATTTTTCCCTTTTTCGACTGATAAACACCTCTTAACGGAAGGAGAATAAATAAGACAAGGCTATTTTGGTAAATACTCTTTTTCGTCCGGCGAAAAAGGAAGATTTGGCAAAATACCCGTAGGATTTAGCCTTGTCGTTTTATTTCCTTCTTTTTTCTTTGTGTTCAGATGAGAAAGGACAATGAAAAACGGCAGGCTTTAATGTAGATAGCCTGCCGTCCTCGTTTGAAAAAATCTGTTCAATTCAATATCGGATTTTGAATGTTCCTTATCAGTATTTCGGGGATTTCCGGTTTCGACAACTTTCTTGTCAGATACTTCCGAAAAGCTTCTGCATTCCTCGATTGAATACGAAACGAAAGAGCGATAGTCATTTCCAGATTATATTGTTCTACGAAATCGCCATTCTTATAATGATAAGTCTGGCAGACTTTGCTTTCATCCAATACTCCGGTTTTCAGGATGGCGCGAATGTTCGCATTTATTTTGCTAATAAAGCATTGGAACAAATCGGCAAGCTGATGCTGTGTCATCCAGATTTCAGTAAACTGAGGGATATGCACAAAACCATTCTCTATTTTAATTATGCTGTTTTCCATATATTTATTTGCTTTTGTCATTATTATCATCAGGCAATTTATATTTCTGACCGATGCAGTCGCTTAGTTTTTTCATATCCTTATTGATTTTCTTCCGTGTAAGTTTGGCATAAATCTGGGTCGTGCGGAAACATTTGTTTCCCATCATCTGACTGACGGTTTCCAACGGAACTCCCTTGGATAGAGTGATTAGGGTCGCAAAATTATGGCGACTTTGATGGTAGGTAATCCGCTTCTCTATGCCGCATAATTTGGCAACCTTATTCAGATTGACAGTCACACGAGGAAGCGTTACCATATTGAACAACTTGTCTCCTTTTCGTTCCGACTTATACTTCTCCATAATTTGTAAAGGAATATCCAGTAATGGAATATCACACCGGACACCGGTTTTCTGCCGATTGATGCGAATCCAAAGGCTGCCATTCTTACCTTTATGAATATTCTCCTCCGATAGATTACACATATCCGCATACGACAAACCAGTAAAAGTGGCGAAAATGAACATATCCCGTGAGTGGCATAAACGTTTGGATGCTACCGGAACATTCATGAATTTTTCCAATTCTTCCTGTGTCATGTGCCTGCGTTTACGGGGAGGCTGTTCCGGGATATAGGCTGCAAAAGGATTCTTGTGTAATGTTCCCTGACTAATTGCCCGTCGAATCATCTTGCGAAGAATTATGGTATAGCCGGATACCGTATGGGCGGTAAATCCTTGCTCGATGCGTAGAAAAGAATCGAACTTTTCGATAAATGACAGTTCCAACTGTCGCAATGGAATATCTTCTACACCGTAATGAACTTGTAAAAAACGCTCTGTCTGCTTATATACAGAGATATAGTTACGAAGAGATTCACCGGAACGGGTAACACCAACCTGTTTGGCATATTCCTCATTATGCTCCCTAAAGAGTTCCAACAGGTTTTCTCTTTTTCTCCCGATACCACTGACTGCATTTTTTACAAGCTCTGCCGTAATATATCCCTGCTCGTCCAGTATCTGCTTATAATACCGGTCAATCCTTTCTTTCAGTTGCCTAATCTGATGATTTGCTTCGGTGGCATGACGGCTTTTACCTTTCATACAATATGCTTTCGCATCCCACAAGGATGGATCTATATCTATTCCGGCTGAGAATTGAGCGATTTCGGTATTGATGGATATTCTTCCCATCAATGGACACATACCGTTTTTCTTTATCTTTTGGCGATTGATATAAAACAAGACTGCGAATGTGCTATAAGCGGTATTTGCCTGATTGCTCTTATTCTTGTTTCTATTATTGTTGGTCTTCATTGTATCCTCCTTTCCCGATTATAATGCTACATTATTATTCGCCAAATGAAACTTGCCGGACAGTCGTTTATTCAGTAGTTTCATGTCTTCGTCGATTTTCTCATTGTTTACCTGAGCATAGATACGGGTGGCTCTCCAATCAGTATGACCGAGCAATTCGCCTACCGTTTCCAGTGGAACTCCCTGTGAAAGAGTAACTATACTTGCGTAGCAATGTCTCGCCATATGAAAGGTAATCCGCTTACTTATAGAGCATTCATTGGCTATCCGTTTCAGATAAATATTGGTCTTACTGCAACTAATCATGGGGAATAGTTTGCCATCCTTCGCTAATCCCCGATATTTTTCGATTAATTTAATTGGAATTTCCAATAGTGGTATATGGCAGGGCGCACCGGTCTTCTTTCTTTTAAGATGCACCCACCGGATACCATCTTCGGCTGTAGATAGATTTTTCTCGGTCAGATTACGCATATCGCTGAATGCGATGCCGGTGAACGATGAAAACAAAAACATATCTCGGATAAAATTCAGGTTCGGACGGGATAGCTTTGCTTTTATCAGCGTTTGTAGTTCTTCTGTCGTCAGTGATTTGGGAACAATAGGCTGTGTGATATACTCATAGCCAAGAAACGGGTCATTGCGGAGTAATCCGTTATTGATTGCTATCTTTATGATTCTGCGCAACTGGCAAATTGTATTCACAATCGTTTGGGCAGCGAAGCGGAGTTCCACGCGCAGGTAATAATCATAATCGGCAACAAATGATGGGGTCAATGCCTGAAAAGACATATCGCTCACATTATATTTCTTTCGCATGAATCTTTTCAGGTGATTAAGAGAGATGCCATAACGTTTGTAGGTTTCCATGCATCGGTTTACGCCGACATTTTTCAGGAAATGCTCGTTATGCGCTTCGTAGTATTTGACAAGAGTATCCTGCTTGGATGCTATGCCTTGAAACGCATTTTTCACCTCTCCGGCAGATACGTTTTCTTTTTTCACCGACAAATCCCGATAGGCGGAATGAACAGCTACACAAATCTTGTTTAGGGATGCATTAATGGAGAGGGCGGTTTTGCTTTTTCCGGTAGCCCTGCCGGACTTGGTATCCCAAAGGGATACAGGAATACTCACTTTGGCACTGAACTGTACCATTGATTTACCAATGCGGATACGCCCCAGAACGGGAACGGTTCCGTCTGCTTTCTCCTCATTTCGTTTGAGGTAGAAATTTACTTTTACTTCTGTCATAATTAACTCTTTTACAGATTACAAAATTAACTGTTATAGAGCTAATCAATGTTACGCAAGAAATTGTGATTCAGTGAATAAAAACCCGGACTCAGGCTTATTTCTTACATAACAGAAGAACAAGACAAGAATCCTTCTTCTTTCATGGGAAAATCCGTAGTTTGAATGGTTGCTGCAATACAAAAACAGGTAACGCATTCGTAACGGAAAGTCTTCCGAAATACACAATATCTTGCTTTTTTACTGCTTGCAGCGGAGAGAAGATTAATGAAGTTCGCACCAATGGGTCAGCCATTTACGCCATTTTATCCGTTTTTGCTTTTTCGGTGCATAGTTTAGAAACGAGCGAAACACTTTGGTCGGTTTAGGTTTTCCGTTGTTTAAAATATCTCTTTTACCAAATAATTGACAGGAAAACCTTATTCCGGACCATATTTTTGGTCCGGAATAAGGAAATAGATACATCCTTACCTTATAATACCTTGTTATAAAACAAGGTATAGATAATAATGTAAAAGGTAGAATTTATTCTAGGCAAAATGATCCAACAGGCTTGGCATATTGGTCATATCAGCCCTTAATGTTTTATAAAACGACTTGATTTTTTTCGCCTCCGATTCTGATTTCGGAACATTCCTGTTCATCCTGGATATCAATTCGTTTCGTGTATGAGCTAATGCCCACATGGTTTCTTTCACCTGTTTGGGCTTAGTTTCCGGATGAAAATAACTAAAAGCAAAACACTCATTTAACAACTCACCGGTAAGAACATTGATGTTCTTCTTTAATATTCTTTTGCTTGCCATAGTCGTATGATTTATAGGTTATACATCATAACGATGTTTCACAAATATAATATTTTTCATTCAGATAACAAACAAAAACAGGAATGTTTTTAATTGTTAAAAATAAAAATACGGAAATAGCATTAAAATCTGATATAAAAGATGGTCATCCATGAATAACATGAATAATTAATCATAAAAATTCGCAATATTGCGAACATTTTAATCCAGGATATTCACTATCTTATTTCCCACGGCGCAATGCAAGCAACGCTTGGACATACAATACTCATTTTTAAGCTGTAATAAAGCTTGTGAAGTAAGTGCGGTAGGATTATCCACCCCTGATTCATGCCATAGGGTTAAGATCGTATTTTTTTCAGGAGGAAGATTTTGCAGAAGATCAATAGCACGGATACAAAAGTCTTCTTTGCTGCGAACTTTACCGTAGACAAATAGGAAAGGTATAACAGTATTGATCATGACGGAATGGAATGCTGTCTTTCCAAATGTCTTTTTCCGGTCAACCGCATCTTTTCCGAAAACGTAATGTGTATCCCAGTAACCGGAAGCCCGTATCGTGAACATTTCCTCTAATTGCCGGGTTGTATCCGACCCAATAATCCGTGAAAATAAATGATCGTTACGATGAATCAAATCAGCAAACTGGGCAATACGGACAGTGGGAAAGTTTACCGGACGCAACCGGAGAAATTTCCATAGATGAGATTCGATGGGTACCAATTGGTATTTATTCCGCAGGAAAAGATATTCATCCTGCAATCCGGTATAATAAGCATCCTCATATTTATCCTGTAGCATTCCTGCTTGTCCGAACAACAATGCTTCCAACTGATCCGGATGATCTTTATGTTTCAGCAAAAGATGGTATGGCAATGATTTTGCCAAAGTTTCAAAAGGCAGCCCGTTTAGACTGAACCCAAAATTACGGGCCAATCTCCGGTAAAAAGTTTCTTCCCAATTATTTCCTGTTGATGAATAAGTGCGTAGTATATCATTGGATTTTTGTTCCAGTCTTTCAATGGCCATCCTGTCCAGCCAGGCCATCCAGGTAAATTCATCGATAGATCCCAGTTTTTCTTTACAGGCAATGGTTTCTTTTTTTCCGGCAAGCTGAAGATAATTTTCATAATAACGATCATCAAAATGTAATTCCAGCACAGGCAACTTTTGTCCGTTTTCGGTATATACATCCGTATCATGTTGGTAAACCACATGCAAAATCACATTGTTGTATGCCGGATCATGATGATGTCCGTGTTTTTCCCAATCGGAAGAACAGATGTGTATTTCTACACAACCTGCCCATAAGGTAGTTCCTATCCTGATACGTGCATCTGAAAAATCAGGCCCGGCGTGGGTATTAGCTATTCCGGGATGAAGCACCTCTATTTTTTCACCCCCGATGGCTGTATGATCTTGCGTAAGGTATAACCGGTGCTTCCAGACATAGTGCAGAAAATCTTCCGTCATCGCTCATTCGTTTAAATAGTTTGTTCAAAGATAGAAAAATTGAAATAAACTGACGGAGAAAATCAAAATAAATTCGTCAATGTTTCAGCCCCTTTGTATCCCTTAAAATAGCCTTGACCGAACCTACCAGAATCTTCGCTTCAACCATGACCGGAATTTTATTTTTATCATCCGTCACCCAGATAATTGCATCCTCATCCCCTTTGAATAAAGTACCTTCCACCAATTGTATGGCACATTTGATACAATTGTATTTCTTTTTGTTCTTGGTCTTAATCTCCTCTTTTCCCAGATACCTGAGATGTAAATGATAAGCTTCACTATCCAGGATCATATTGATGGGTATCTTCTCTCCTACTTCAAAACGGCTAAAATCAATGCTCCTGAAATAATACACTGCCGACATGACATCAAACAGGCAGAATGTTAAGGGTAAAGTCCCGTTTACACCCGGTTTTTTTCGTTTCTGGACATAGGTATGAATCACACTGTCTTCATAATCAAACTTATAGTCTTCAAATGCCGTATAACTACCTTCAACCACATCCCGTTCATACCATAGCGGCATTTGGGTGTGAGGATCAATATATGACTGGTATCTCTCCCTGACTTTAAAAATCCAGTCATAGGATTTATAAGTAGTTCCAAATGCATATATGTGATATACCTCTCGTCCCTCATATTGTTTAGCAGTTACATTGAATTCAACTTCTCCTGCATTGAGCCAAATGAAGCCCCAATTGTAATAAGCATTGTAAGTAAGCACTTCGCCGGGCATAAAAGCTTTTTCATCGATATGGCACTGGGCACGTACAAAATAACAACTGCAAAAAGACAGAATTATATATATGACTATTTTTAGGTTCACTATTGGATATTATTATCTTGAATGTGGACGGATCAAAAATCATACAAAGAAAACAGATATCGCTGATCATCCTTCAGGTATCATACAATAATTTTTACTTTCCCTCAACAAAAATGCATTATTTCATAGGGTATTTTCATGCTGAACCATCATAGGTATGTCAAATAAACTTATCTAAAAATACAGACATGAATTCTCTTATCAAAAAAATAATCTTATGCGTATTGTTTTCCGGTCTTTTTTTCTCAGGAATGACAACCACTGCACAAGAAAATTATTTCACCATCAGCGGTGTTATAAAAGATGAGATCACGAAAAAACCAATTGAATACGCCACCATATCAGTAACTGGGTACAACATCGGGACCATATCCAATGAAGATGGTGATTTTTCACTAAAAATCCCTGCTTTCATCAGTAAAAAAACATTTATAGAATGCTCTCATATAGGTTATTATAGCATTCGCATTACTACCGATGGAAATGACGCTTCAGACCTGAAAATATTTCTCACTCCTTATACCGCACCTATCAATGAAGTAATAGTGCAGGGATGGGATGCCCAATACCTGATCCAGGAAGCCATTCGTAAAATCGGAGACAATTATAGTTCTTCGCCTACACGACTCACCGGTTTTTACAGGGAAACCATACAAAAAAAACATAACTATATCAACATTACCGAAGCTATTATTGATATATACAAAACAGCATATACCATGGGAGTTGACCGGGACCTTGTACAAATAATGAAAGGAAGGAAAATTCTAAGTCCCAGGAAATCGGACACTCTGGCTATTAATTTAATGGGTGGACCTAACCTGTCTGTTGCTCTGGATGTTGTCAAAGATCCTGATTTCATATTAAGTAAAGATGCTTCATTTTTCTTTTCATTTGAATTGGAAGGTACAACACAACTTAACGGACGCGATCAGTTCATCATATCTTTCGAACCAAAGGTCACACTACCTGATCACCTGCTGTATACGGGTACTTTTTACATTGATAAGGAAAATCTGGCATTTAGTCGTGCAGATATTGATCTTGATATGAGCGATAAAAATAAAGTAACCAGTATATTGTTGAAAAAGAAACCGATCGGACTTCGTTTTAAGCCGAGCAAAGTATCTTACATAATTACTTATCGGGAACAAGATGGAAAAACTTATTTACATTACATTCGCAACAATTTTCAATTCAAATGTGACTGGAAAAGAAAATTGTTTTCCACCAATTATTCAATCGTAAGTGAAATGGTAGTAACCAATATTGATGAACAAAATGTATCTGTTATTCCCAAAAAGTCTGCTTTCCATACGAATCAGATATTAACCGATGAGATCATGAATTTTTATGATCAGAATTTCTGGGGTGCATACAATATCATAGAACCTACCGAGTCGCTGGATTTAGCAATTTCGCGGCTTAAGAAAAGGAAAGAAAACACCCAATCAACTAAATAACAACACTTTGAAAGAATTTTTGATCTATACAAAGATCCGTCATGGGGATATCCGGGCTTTCGAAATGCTTTTCAGGCAGTATTATGAAGCATTATGCCTGTATAGTAACCGGATAGTAGATGATATGAGTGTCTCTGAAGAGATTGTCCAGGAATTGTTCTATAAACTTTGGAAAGACCGCCATAGTATAAAAATAAGATTATCTGTAAAATCATACCTATATGGTGCTGTACGGAATCAATCGCTCCAATACCTGGAACATCTGAAAGTCCGGGAACAATACCACCGGGTAACTTTAGATATGGATATGAGTAATCCAACACCTCTGGATGTTCTGGAATACAATGAGCTAAAACGACAATATGAATCTGTACTGGAAAATCTTCCGAAACGCAGGCGGGAAATTTTCCAGATGAGCCGTATCGAAGGAAAAAGTTATGAACAAATAGCCAGGGAATTATCATTATCGGTTAAAACGATAGAAGCCGAAATAAGCAAAACACTCCAAACATTGAGAAAAAATATAAAAAACATATAAAATGTTAAGAAGATGAAGATCAATACAGATAAAGCCTGGGATAAAGTATACACAAGAATAAAAGAAGAGCAGTTGCTCGTTCCCGAACATGATCAAAAAATACGTATATTAGCCTTTACCAGGAAATGGGTGGCAGGCATTGCCGTTTTGTGTATCTGTGGTATGGTTATAGCTTATTTTATCATATCCAAAGAAAAAGAAAATACCTGGTTGACTGTACAAAATCAGGATATTTTGAACACATTGGTGAATACCCTGGAAGACGGATCTATCGTCTTCCTCAAAAAAGGCTCCACACTTTCATATCCGAAACACTTCACCGGAGAAAAAAGAACTGTATCCTTCGAAGGCGAAGCCATGTTCGATATTTTTCCCGACCAGGAATCTCCTTTTTTGATTGAAACCAAACCAGTAACAGTTGAAGTATTAGGTACTACATTTGATATCATATCTAATGGAGAAGAATCGTTTAAATTATCTGTGCAAAACGGAACTGTAAAGATATCGCTAAAAAATTCAATGATAAACGCCATTGTCAAAGCAGGGGAATCGGTACAACTGGAATCAGGACAGCTACACAAAACAATATCCGGACACGAAATTTACGACCTGTATACCGAAAAAATGGATTTCAAAGATGAGTCATTGTCCAATATCATTAAAGTAATCAATCTGATTTGCGACAAACCTGTGGTTTTGAAAAATACAGATGTGGCTGAAAGGAAAATGACCATTAGCTTCTCTAACAATACACCATCGGATATGATTGAACTATTATGCATTGCAATGGGATTAAAATATAATGATGACGGGCATACTATATGGATTGATGCCGAATAGAACCCAAAACAATACCATAACAAAATCAAAATGCAGAAAAAGAATTAATTTTAAGCACTCTGTGCTATTTATTGTTTTCTTAAATCGCATTGATCAAGTTGATTACGCTCAGAAAGTGTAACATTAATTGTTTTATATTACATATATTTGTAGAATATAGGATGTGCCTCGGACAAGCTCAAGCAAGCTTGGCTTGCCTTCTCGGCTTTCACTATATTTGATATAAACGGGAAATATGATGTTCGGAAAGGTATGGATGTGTATTGGGCTATTGTTTATTCTTCCTTTAAATGCACAGGATAATGATATCCTAAACAAGGAATTATATATCCCCAAGCTAAAAGGCAGCACTTATGAGGTATTAAAAAAAATCTCCGATCTCTCCGGGTACCTGTTTATGTATGATAGCGAAGTCGTAAATAACGAACGAAATATTAAAATCCCCGCCGGAGATTATTCACTCAAAGATATCATTTTACAAGTAACAGATTTTGAGATACAGATAAAAGTCATTGACCGGCATATTCTGCTCCATAAATCATCTGATCAAAATCAGCATACTGAAAGGAATAAAAGTCATCTGATACTTGAAGGAATTGTTAAAGACAAGGAAAATAATGAACCTATCCCATATTGTTCGGTGAACATATCGGAAAACGGAATGGGAACTGTGACCAACCAAAATGGGGCATTTATATTAAAACTACCTGATTCCCTAAAGAATACAAGTGTCCGGATTTCGCATATCGGGTATGAATCCCAAAACATTCCGGCTGATTTATTCATGGACCATACAATTGATATTTATTTGAATGCCCAAGCCATTGCACTGGAAAGTGTCATCATCAACTATATCGATCCGCAAAAAATATTGAAGGATATGATGGAAAATCGTTCCCGTAATTATCCATCCAGACCATTCTATACAACCAGTTTTTACAGAGAAGGGATCAACCGGAAAAAAGGATTTTGCAGTCTTTCCGAAGGAGTATTCCGTATTTATAAAACAGGATACAACTCTACATCAAAAGAACAGGTAAAACTGATGAAAATGCGTAAAATTTCCGATGCCCGGAAACAGGATACAGTAATCATGAAAATGAAAGCCGGAGTTAGTGCTATCCTGATGTTGGATGTTGTAAAAGACATACCCGATTTTCTGGAAATTGACGGAAACATGTTTGATTACAGAAAAACCGGCATAGAAACCATGAATGAACACCGGACCCATGTGATCACATTCGAACAAAAACCGGAAATAAGAGGTCCTTTGTATAAAGGTTCGCTGTATATAGACGAAAAAAGCTATGCACTCATACATACTCATTTTCAGATCAACCCTGCCTATATTGAACAAGCCAATTCGCTACTGGTTGCCAATAAAGGCCGTAATGTGAATATTTCTGTACAATCTGCGGAGTATTCCGTTTCATATCGCTTATGGAACAGCAAATATTACATCAATCATATACGTGGGGATCTGCACTTTAAGGTGAAGTTAAAAAAAATATTCTCTGTCCCATCTCTCATCCATACTTATTTCGAAATGGTTACCTGTGCCATAGATACGCTAAACGTCAAAAAAATTCCTTTCAAAGAAGTACAACCCGCACACAAAGTCTTTTCGGAAACCCATTATGTGTATGATGCCGGATTCTGGGAGAATTTCAATATGATTTTACCCGAAGAAAAACTAAGTGATGCTATTTCCCGCATCACTTCAAAAATTGAAGAAAAAATAGAATTCTAATAAAGTTACTGAAACAGACATTTAAAAGACTACTCATCAAAATTTCTTAACCGGACAAATAAAAACAGGCTTTATTTTGATATATCGAACAAACAAAAACTGATGAATTCCGTATACTTGCAATAAAATTGATATCATACTCTCTAAATTATAATCGTTTTATATGAAAGTTGCTATTGTAGGAACTGGCTATGTCGGATTAGTCACCGGTACTTGTTTTGCTGAGGTAGGTCTGGATGTAACATGTATAGATGTTGATCAGAAAAAAATCGATAATCTGAACAAGGGTATCACTCCCATATATGAACCCGGATTGGAAGAAATGGTCCTGAAAAATATGCAGGTTGGACGTTTGCACTTTGGAACAGAATTAAGCGCCTGCATGGAAGACATGGAAGTAGTTTTCATTGCGGTGGGGACTCCTCCCGATGAAGACGGAAGTGCCGATCTCAAATATGTATTGGATGTTGCCCGGACCATTGGAGCAAACTTGAATAAATATGTCTTAGCCGTCACCAAAAGTACGGTTCCGGTAGGCACCGCAAAAAAAGTACGTCAGGCCATTCAGGGAGAACTTGACAAAAGAAAGGTGGATATTCAATTTGATGTAGCGTCAAACCCGGAATTTCTGAAGGAAGGAGCTGCCATCCGTGATTTTATGTACCCGGAAAGAGTGGTACTGGGTGTGGAATCCGAAAAAGCAGAAAACATCCTGAAAAAACTATATCGCCCTTTTCTATTGAATAACTTTCCGGTAATTTTTATGGATGTCCCATCCGCAGAAATGACTAAGTATGCAGCCAATGCCATGTTGGCCACCCGCATTAGTTTTATGAATGATATCGCCAACCTGTGTGAAATCATGGGGGCAGATGTCAATATGGTCCGTAAGGGTATCGGTTCGGATAGCCGCATCGGTTCGAAATTCCTGTATGCCGGATGCGGATATGGAGGCTCCTGTTTCCCGAAAGATGTAAAAGCACTGATAAAGACGGCCAAAGAAAATGGGTATCGCATGAAGGTCATTGAAGCGGTAGAAGAAGTAAACGAAGCCCAGAAAGAAATTCTTTTCCAAAAGCTATCGGATCATTACCAGGGCAACCTGAAAAACAAAACGGTAGCCATCTGGGGATTATCATTCAAGCCTGAAACAGACGATATGCGGGAAGCTCCGGCAATCAGCCTGATCGATAGATTAATCAAGGCAGGTGTAAAAGTCAAAGCATATGATCCGGTGGCTATGGATGAAGCCAGGATCAGGATCAAAGATCCTGTTACTTACTGCAAAGATAAATATGAAGCAACCATAGATGCCGACGCATTACTGTTGGTTACTGAATGGACTGAATTCCGGCTTCCTGCCTGGCCGGTAGTAAAGAAAACAATGTCTCAACCATTCATTATTGACGGAAGAAATATTTATGATAAAAATGAATTAAAGGAGAGTGGATTTGAATATGTATGCATAGGGAAAAAATAATTTTTCCTATACAACAAAATAAGTAATCGTTCAAAATAATTCTAAATTATTTATGGTGAGTAAAGAACAAGACTTACCTTCTCAACGAATAGTCTCACGTTCATCCGGAAAATGGGCATTGAACCCGGAACTTTGAACTTTGAACTTTTTCAACCCGCCTATTGATGTAAAATCGCTCCCGTACCGTTGAAAATCCGGGTTAAAGGAATAAGTGTAACCGCACCGGTCAGGCCCGAAGGAGATATATCCCAGTTATCAAAACGAATATCCTTATAAAAAACACTGACAAAGTTAATGTCTTTAAAAATACGCCAGTTAACCCCTCTCCTGTCATAATCCCGGATGAGATTGGCAGGGAGGTTGGTTACTTCAATTTCCAGTAAATTTTTTCCCGGGTTCAAATGTTGGCCAATCTGTATCGTATATGGCAATGACCAAACGATCCCCACATCTTTTCCGTTCACATATACCCGTGCACTTTCACAAAGGTTTCCGAGATCAAGCAACCATTCTTCGGCGTTCCCTGTCAATTCAAATTCGATGCTATACTTCCCGGTTCCCGCATATATCCCGGCACTGTCATGAGGTAACTCCGTCCACGAGATGGGATACCCTTCCATTGTATATATTCCCGGGATGTCCGGAATTCCTTCTGTAAAACTGAATGACCAGTTTCCAGCAATAGTATATGGAGTACCTTCTTTATAAAATAAACTTCTAAGCAGAAAGTAAAATTAAGCAGAGTGTAGCGAATTAGCTGAACCAGCGTTCGTTACACTCTGTTTTGCTTTGTATTGCAAAAGGCAGAAAAGCATATTTAGGCAGAACACAGCAGTAGTTTCGTTACTATCCCATTACTTGAATAGTGATGCAAATTCTTTGCTAATAGGTTTTTATTCAGTGGTTTGCGTAGTTTTGCATAGCGTCAGATAACTCAATGATAACTAATTTTGTAACCAGAAAAAACATTGAGTTATGAGGTCAACATTCAAAGTATTATTTTACGTGAAGAAAGGCAGCGAGAAACCCAACGGGAACCTGCCCTTGATGTGCCGTATCACGGTGGACGGCGAAGTTAAACAGTTCAGCTGCAAAATGGACATTCCACTCCACTTGTGGGATGTGAAGAACAATCGTGCACCGGGAAAGAGTGCGGAAGCGCAGAAAATCAACCGCGCTATCGACAAAATTCGAGTGGATATAAACCGCCGTTATCAGGAACTGATGCAGGCGGACGGCTATGTTACCGCAACTAAGTTGAAAAACGCTTATCTCGGAATCGGGGTAAAGCAGGAAACGTTGTTAAAGCTATTCGAACAGCACAATGCCGAGTTTGAGAAGAAAGTGGGCTATAGCCGGGCACAGGGTACTTTCGCCCGCTACCGTACTGTCTGTAAACATATCCGGGAGTTTCTTCCCTCTACCTACCACAGAGAGGATATACCGCTCAAAGAACTAAGCCTGACATTTATCAACGATTTTGAATACTTTCTGCGGGAAGAAAAGAAATGCCGTACCAATACCGTGTGGGGATATATGATTGTTTTGAAGCATATTATTTCCATTGCACGGAATACCGGACTATTGCCGTTCAATCCCTTTGCCGGATATATCAACAGTCCCGAAAGCGTGGACAGGGGGTATCTTACAGAAGAGGAAATACAGACACTTATAGAGGCTCCCATGAAAAATAAAACATACGAACTGGTGCGCGACCTTTTCGTTTTTTCTATTTTCACCGGCTTGTCGTATGCGGATGTGAAAAAACTCACCACCGACAACCTGCAAACGTTCTTTGACGGCAACCTATGGATTATTACCCGCAGACGAAAGACTAACACAGATTCCAATATCCGGCTATTAGATGTTCCCAAGCGGATAATAGAAAAATACAAGGGCTTAACGGGAGATAATCGTGTTTTCCCTGTTCCGAGTAACAGCAGTTGCAACGAGAAACTGAAAAAGATAGGCGTACAGTGTGGTATCAAAACCCGGCTGACCTATCATGTCGCAAGGCATTCCGCGGCCACGACTATCCTTTTATCGCACGGCGTACCCATCGAAACCGTGAGCCGTATTCTCGGACACACGAATATCAAAACCACGCAGATATATGCCCGAATCACTAATCAAAAGATAAGTCGGGATATGGAAGCCCTTTCGCACAAGTTGGAGGGTATGGAGAAGAATATCTGTGAAGCTATCTAAACCTGTCGGCATACTGTACCCGCTATCTTCAGTGTAGCGGGTATGGCTGCTATCAGAGTTTAACCGCAGCGACCCCAATGGGCTTTTAAAGAAAAGCCGTAGCTTATTAGGGCATTTTTTTAACGCATCCGTTTCACTACTGCTAAAAATGCCCCAATAAGCCAAAGGGTAAACCCTCTGGACACCCTAAAGCGGCCTTCCGACCGCAACCGCTTCGGGCGGTTATCATAATAAATTATCGACTTAAAATTTACCTACACAAATGGGATTTGTCGTATTACATATACAGAAGCCGAAAGGCAACGATGCTCGAACGACGGCGCATATAGAACGGACGGTACAGCCGGGCAACGCCGATCCGGAACGAAAGGACCTCAACAAAGAGTTTATCACTTTTCCGGACGGAGTGGAGAACCGGACACAGGCGATACAGCACCGGATAGAGAACGCAGGGATAACCCGTAAAATCAGGGAGAATCAGGTACGTGCGTTACAGGTCATGCTGTCAGGTACTCCCGAAGATATGCAACGCATACAGAACGAGGGAAAAATAGATGACTGGTGTCAGAGTAATATTGATTGGTTACAAGATACGTTCGGAAAAGAAAACGTTGTATCAGCTGTTTTACACATGGACGAGAAAACTCCACATATCCACGCTACGGTAGTTCCTATCGTATCCGGTGAAAGAAGAAAAGCCAAACAGGAAGAGAACAATGGCAAGAAGAAATACCGGAAAAAGCCTAAAGATACCATCCGGCTCTGCGCCGATGATGTGATGACACGCGATAATCTGGAACGGTTTCAGGATACATACGCCGAGAAAATGCAGAAATACGGATTGCAACGGGGTATCAAAGGCTCTGATGCCCGGCATATCTCTACGCCCCAATATTACAGAGAGTTATTCGCCCAAAACGAAGACCTGAAAGAAAATATAGAATATCTGCAAGAGGAAAAGCAGGAGGTTTACGAAAAAGTACGGGATATGTACGACCGAAAGGACGAAGCCCGGGAGAAGTTCCTGAACATGCACGAATATACCCAAAGGAAAAAAACGGAAATATCCGACCTTGAAACTCGTATAGAACAGCTAAAACTGGATTATGAACCTTACAAGGCGCAAGACGATATAAATTTGCTATTCGATGTATTTCCTCATTTAAGCGAACGGCTACGGATAGCGCAGTTATGCAAGGGTATCGGATTGACAATAGACACCATTAAGCTGTTATTTAAGGGTGAAGCCGTATCGGTTACGGGTAAGCTCCATTCGCCCGAACATAATCATTCCTTCAACGTGCAGGATGCCAAATTACAGCTATTTAAGGAGAGCAAGGACTCCGACAGGCTGAAATTATCTATCAACGGACAGAATATCATCGACTGGTTCAAAGAGAAGTATCAAGAAATCCGGCAGGTGGTTAGACCGCATATCAAGCCTGCTCCACCCACACCGAAGAAAGGGAGAGGAATATAAGTCTACCCAAAGCTGAAACTAAATAAAGGCAAAGGTTTTAGATAGTATAGTATGTTTGATTTGCAGAGATTTACTACTTTTGCAGTCAGAAACTTTAAAAAATAGTATTGATGATGAAGTACTTGAAACTTACCCCGATTTTACTCTTTTTAGTTATTGCTTCTGCCTGCGGAACGATAAACAAAACAACTATTTCTGATTCGGCAGACTTATCAAAATATAATTATGCTACTATAACTGATGTAGAGGGATATGGTGGATCTCCGGTATTAATGGATCTATCTGTAAGGATATATGATGCTCTTTCTAAGACCAGATTGACGGTAATTGGGGACAAGCAAATTGAAGCTCTTTCTTTACCTCAAAAACAGGAATTATTGCTTGTAAGATATACTGCAACGCAGAATGATGCCGAGTCTGTTGTCAGTATAAATTTTGTAGAATACTTGTCTGGCAGACCTGTGGCATCTTTTCGTGGTGCATATGGGTTGGGATGGGGAGTAGAACAAGATATGAATCGTGCTATTAATAATGCTATAGAGCAAATGAAAAAACACTTTTAAGATATGAATCAGAAACTCCAAAATAAGATTGAGGCTACAGATACGAGTATCAGTAAATTACTGAAAGATCAAAAATTCACAATTGATTATTTTCAAAGAGAGTATAGGTGGCAAGAGAAACATATTAGACTTTTAATAGAAGACCTTTCCACTACATTTTTAAAATCTTACAAGGACGGCGATAAGCGATCTGAAGTTGCAAATTATCAGAATTATTATTTGGGTCCCGTAGTTTTTAATATTAATGAGGACGGCAAAAAATCCATTATTGACGGACAGCAGAGAATAACCTCAATTACCCTTTTGCTTATATACCTGAACCACCTGCAAGCTGAATGTCCCCAAAAGATTAATATCACTCACTTAATTTTTTCTGAGAAATATGGCGAGAAGTCATTTAATATGTCCGATGATTCACGGGAAGAATGCTTAACTTCATTATTTGAGAAAGGAGATTATACACTTCAGGATAATGATGACGAGACAGTAATTAATATGCTTGAAAGATACGAGGATATAGTCGAATCATTTCCGGAAGAATTAACTGGTGAGGCTCTCCCTTATTTCATCGATTGGTTTATAGATAATGTAGTAATTGTCGAGATTACGGCATATTCGGATGAAAATGCTTATACAATCTTTGAAACCATGAATGACAGGGGATTAAACCTTACTCCTACAGAAATGTTAAAGGGTTATATACTCTCAAAAATCACAAATAAAAAACAAAGGACTGAAATAAATGATTTATGGAAAGATGAGATTCAGAAGCTGCATGAATATGACGAGAATGCAGACCAAAGCTTTTTTCAGGCATGGTTTCGAGGCAAGTATGCAAACACAATCCGTCCGGGGAAAGCTGGTTCTGAAAACCAAGACTTTGAATTAATTGGCTCCCGTTTTCATAATTGGTTTAAAGATAATCACAAGTCTATATTCAACTTATCGTCTTCTGATGATTTCTATTCTTTTTTTAAGAGATATTTTCCATTCTATGTGAAAATATTTATTAACATGTGGAAAGATCAGGCTCATTATAATCCTAAAACTCCGCACTTACATTACATAAATCATTGGGGTATTGCCGAATCTTTACAGGATCCATTGTTGATGGCCTCGATTAATATTGACGATAATCCATCTGTAATAAATCAGAAACTTGATTTTGTTGCAAGGTTCATAGAAACATTTACTGTAAGAAGAAGTGTCAACTATAGAAAGTTTGGACAAACTGCTATTAAGTATTCCATTTTCAACATAATACGACTAATCCGCGATAATGATTTGGATAAATTGTCCCACAATCTTATCAAAGAAACGGAAAGGATAGATGAACAATGGGATGGAGTATGGTATTTCGGATTACATGGGATGAACAGGAAGTTTGTTAAACATTTATTATCAAGAGTTTCCAGCTACCTCGATAATCTGGTTGGAAAAGACACGACTTACGTTACTTATCATCATCCGAACGGCAAACAATTTGAAATTGAACACATATGGGCCGACAAGTTCGAAGAGCATACGGATGAATTTGAGCAAAAATCTGAGTTTAATAAATGGCGAAATTCCGCAGGGGCTTTACTGTTACTACCTCATGGAACTAATCAGTCTTTTAATAGTGATAAATATGCAGATAAAATAGAACATTACCTAAAAGAGAATACATACGCACAAACTCTGCACCCTAATTACTATATCAAGAATCCGAATTTTTTAAAGTCTGATATAATAAAAGATTTAGACTTTAAACCCCATCATGACTTTAAAAAGGATGACATTGCTGAAAGACAGAGATTGCTTCAACGAATTTGCGAGAAGCTCTGGTCACCAGAGTATTATAACGAAAGCCTTATAGTATCGGAAACGAAATAATATCAGAAGAAAGCATGGTAGATGTTAATGATTATAGTAGTGAAGTAAATTGTATCTATAAAGGAGAAAAATACTCTGTTCGTGATAATGGGGCTATTTTACGTCATCCTTGCGAGGGTAAACGCCCGCGACCAAACGATAACCATTGGACATTCGGTAAGCCAAACAATAAAACTGGCTATATGGAAATAGCCTCTGTTCGCGTACATAGAATAGTTGCAACTGCGTTTCATGGAGAACCACCAACGAAAGAACATGTAGTCGATCATATTGATACTAACAAGCGGAATAACCGAGCGAAAAATCTACGGTGGGTTACAAGATTGGAAAACGTATTGCTTAATCCAATTACGGCAAAGCGTATAGCGTATGTTTGTGGGAGTGTAGAGGCATTTTTGTCTGATCCGGCAAAATACCGTGATATGTTCTCAGAACCGTATGAACAATGGATGCAGACAGTTAGTACAGAAGAAGCCCAAATAAGTTTGGAGCGGATGTTAGCATGGGCTAAGAGCGATAAACCGTCAAAAAGTGGGACATCTTTGGATAAATGGATTTTTACTCGGAATAATTTACAGGGCGAACAAACAATAGTGGCTCCGGAAGAACCTGATTTTATAATATCTTTAACACCTGGGGCGGTACAACGCAACTGGCGTACACCTTCTGAATTTCCATGTACACCTCACGAAATGGGGAATAGTTCTTTAACTGCCTACGCCGATAATTTGAAAGAGGGAACTGTTTTTTCTCAAAATATATATGGTTCATCCTTAGTGGTAAATAGTGGATTTTCCGAAGATCGCCAATCACTATATGTGATGACAGAATCATCTGATGGTGAAGAGTCGGTTAAGCGTTATGCACTTGCAGAGGTTACTTATGAAGATAACCTTTTCATTCATACAGGGCGTACATTCTTTTCTAAAGAGGGAGCGGAGAAACAATTCACTCTTGCCCAAGGTTTTGAATGGAGTGGTGGCGATTCTATTGATGATTATTGCTGAATGAATAGCCCCTTCTTTATCCGAACACAAAGATATATTCCAAGAATGGAACGGCAACACCGAGCCGCAAGCGGTTTTTGTAGATTTCTTCCTTTTCGTTCCGAAAAGAGTAAATCTACAAAAAGTATTGCCTAATTCATTCTTTCCATAGGAGAGGTGTTTACCGGATAAAGAAAGAGAAAAAATATGCGTATAGTCTCAGAAATATTGCTTATTTTTGGCGTGAGTTATTTGATTGTATTGTACCGCAAAACGCTGAGATACGCACGGTTACTAAATCGTTACTTCTGAAATTCAAAAACTCTGCGAAAGGTTTATTCTTCAACAGGTTAAGTCAAACCGATGAAAATCTAAAATAAATAATCCGGAATATCCGGTATGGATCGGTCAAATGTCTTAACTATCAGGGATTGTCCGGGCGCTAATTGAAGATATATCTCTGTTTTTCCGTCACGTTTTCTCAGATTTGCTTTTCCCTTCTCACCGGTAAGCGGATCATATATCATAGCGGTTTGTGCATTTACGGACAAACCGACCCAATTATCCAGATGATTATTCTCCAGCATAGCAATAAAATAAAAATGGCCATCTTTATGCTTGCGACGAATTGTCTGAACTGCATATTCGACCTTTATTTCTTCCGGTTTCGCCGAAGACGCCTGTAACAACTTCAGGTAGTCTTTCCCGGATAATATATTGCCTTTTCCTACAGCCTGTATTACTATGGAATCATTAAAATCATCATTCCGTATATCGGCAAGTATTTTTTGGAATGCATTTCTGCGACGTTCCAGATCATGTAATCCCGGAACATCTTCAGGAAACCGATCCGTGAATATTACAGTAGCACCGTCTTTGGCCAGTTCAATTAATTTGGCCAATGTTTCGTAAGGCATATACCGGACATCCGGGACTATAATGGCTTTATAAGAGGCTCCCGGAGTCTGCAGAAGATGGTTGCAGACACTGGTCTGTAAAATATACCGGTCCGAGATATAGTCCACATCAAAACCAAGAGACTGGATATTGACCACCCATTCAAAAAAAGCGGGCATCAGGTGTTTCATCCTGTGAATATCAAACATGAGGTACATACCTGACTGTTGTTGCCATATATCATAGATAGGCAGATAAACCAAAAAGTCATTGTCCGGCTCACCATGTTGCAAAAATGACTGTGTCCGGGTAATATACTCGTTCAATCCTTTTATATCCCTGAAAATAGTATTGTTGGCATTCAGGTTGACGGACGCATAAAACAGCCATCCCGGCCAGGGTACATCTTTGGGTGAATAAGGCGAACCATGATAATGCATATGGTTCACCCCTGCAACAAACATCTGGTCGATTTCCGGTTTCATTTGGGATAAAGAGGTCCTGAAATGTTCAGTCAACCAGGTAAAGGTTTCGGATGACACCTGTTTTTTTCCGGTAATGTGTGCCGCTGAAGAAGCATATTTCAATACAGACGGATGGGAATCACTTTCTTTCATCCCACTGTCAATACGAAGGCCGGGAATGTCAAAAAATGTTCTCCCGAAAGACTCGCATTCCGGAATATCAACCGCAGCATATAAATCGATCAGGTTTCCCGGAGATCCATGAGCCTGACTCCGTGTAACAGATCCACGCGCATGTGCCCAATCCGTCCAGGGAATGGTAAACTCGTTCAACAACAGTTCAGCAATAGTTTGCCGGTAATCACAAACCACACGCGCACAAATATCCGGATCTCCTTCCCTGTTCAATTCAGGAAGATATTCCTGTAACCTGTAACCCCGCCTTTTTTCAAATTCTTCCATTAGGTTTTCCGACCAGTTTGCGCCATATACTTCGTACGAATCGTTAAAAAAATGATCTGGCCATGATGCTCCTGCATCGGTAAAGGCCCGGTCAAAACGAGTAAGATAACGGTCCAGTGATCTCCGGGAATAATGATTGATCACCCATCCCTCGCCTCCGGGAGCCGCACGTTTTACTTTCTGTAATGTTTTACCATTAAACACAGTCCATATTGTCCAGTCCCCTTCCGGAACATCCCAGAGGAGTGTTGTTCCGGTTACACGATCCGTCAATTCTATTTTCTGTTCCTGACCATAAGCAACAACAGCAGCTATTGTCGCGACATCGGTTTGCCTGCGGTCATTTACGGTTATTTCTTTTTCCAAACGATAAGGGCCCTTTACTTTATATTGTTGAAATATGGCCTTACAAGCAGCATCATTGATCATTACATCAGGTCCGCCAAAAGGCCATCCGGTTCCGGTCGCCATATCAACAGACATGTCCAGTCTCTTTGCTTCCGCTTTCACATGTTGATACATATCCATCCACCGGGGTGATAAATAGTCAATATGCCTGCTTTCTGCGCTATCGATACCATAAATAGGTGTAATTTCAACACTTCCGATCCCGGCCTCTTTCAATTCTTCCATACTTATAGTTAATCCGGCTGAATCGACTGCATTACCCAGCCACCACCAACGAACCCCGGGTTTATTCTCCCTGCATGTTTCCGGCCAGGATGTGTCTACAGGGGAAGAACAGGCTGATATCCAAAAAAACAATAAACAACAGTATATTTCCCTCATTGATAAATTTATAAAAAGATTACTCTATTGATACAAAGATATAAATAACATGGTAATAATCAGCATTGGTCAGGTGCATTATATGCATGTAGCAAAAATTAGCTACATTTGTGCACTTTTTAATTTTTTACAAATGAAGCAATCTATCGCGTGGAAATCGGCACTTCTGGTTTTTGTGATCCTTTTATTCGATCAAATATTAAAAGTATGGGTAAAAACCAATATGAGTATTGGTGAAGATATACCTCTATTAGGAAACTGGTTTCACATTCATTTTGTAGAAAATCCGGGAATGGCATTTGGCTGGCAACTCGGCGGGAAGTGGGGAAAACTGGTATTAAGCCTGTTCCGGCTTGTAGCTATAGCAGCCATTATTTGGTATATACGCATCCTGATCCGGGAAAAAGCACCCAATGGTTTTATTTTATGCGTTTCACTCATCCTTGCCGGCGCTATGGGAAATATGATCGACTGTGCGTTTTACGGATTATTGTTCAGTGAAAGCAACTTCGGTATTGTTGCCGAATTTCTTCCCGAAGGGGGTGGATATGCACCGTTTTTATTCGGAAAAGTAGTGGATATGCTTTCTTTTCCGATCATTCATGGAACCTATCCCGGCTGGTTCCCTTTGGTAGGTGGAGAAGAATTCCTTTTCTTCCGTCCGGTATTTAATATCGCAGATTCTGCCGTAACTATAGGAGTGCTATCCATTATATTGTTTTACTGGAGTTACTTGAAAAATATCAGTAAATCCTGATTGAGTATTTTAAACTTCAAAAATGTTTTTTTTCTTATCCAAAACCATCGGACTGCTTACCAAACCTTTTTCATGGTTGGTGATCCTGATGATATTGGCTGTATTCCTCCGGAAACCCAAATGGAAAAGAATATGTTTGATTACGTCGTTGTTGGTATTACTTGTCTTCTCCAATCCATGGTTCCTGAATTTTTCACTCAGTAAATGGGAGCCTAAGCCAATAGATATCGACCAGTTAGATGGGATTTATGACATCGGCATTGTTCTGGGTGGCTTTGCCCGCTATTTACCCGAATACCAAAAGACCCAACTAAATGATGCCGGAGACCGTATTTGGCAAGCCATCTACCTTTACAAAAAAGGGAAAATCAAAAAAATACTCATCAGCGGAGGAGGAATAAAAGATACTAAGTCAGAAGCTGAAGCCACCAGGGAAAGTTTAATTTTATTCGGTATCCCTGATAGTGTGATCCTCTTCGAAACAGCTTCCAGGAATACCTTTGAAAACCTGAACAACAGTGCTGAAATTATCCGTTCCGTACAACCGGATGCCCGGTGTCTGGTCATCACTTCAGCCATACATATTCCCCGCGCAATGGGCTGCGCCAAAAAAGTAGGACTTCCGGTTGATGCCTTCCCGGCAGAGCATCTTACCCGTCATGATAAGCGGATATGGGCGGAATGGATCACTCCCCGCCCGGAAATACTCAAGGATTGGGACAGGTTGATCAATGAATGGGTAGGGATCCTGGCTTATAAGATACGAGGTTATCTATGAAAATGCTATATTATTTTTATAGATTGGCTCCCCATAAAAACATATCTTTGTATACAAAAAAATTAAGTGAAATTCAGGGTAACAGACAGCGACCAGCATAGTGCTGCCCGGTGTGGCATCGTCTCAACCTGCCATGGAGAGATCGAAACACCAATTTTTATGCCTGTGGGAACACAGGGAACCGTAAAAAGCATCAATCAACGCGATCTGGCAGATGATGTACAGGCACAAATTATTCTAGGAAATACTTATCATTTATTTCTGCGTCCGGGCCTTGATATCCTGGAGGGAGCAGGAGGGTTACACCGCTTTATAGGATGGAAACGCCCCATATTAACCGATAGCGGAGGATTCCAGGTGTTCTCATTATCCGACATCAGAAAATTAAAGGAAGATGGCGCTGAATTCCGTTCCCATATTGACGGCGCCAAACATTTTTTCACTCCTGAACGTGTGGTGGATATCCAACGTTCTATCGGAGCGGATATCATGATGGCTTTTGACGAATGCACTCCATATCCTTGTGATTTTCAATACGCCAAATCATCGATGGAACGAACATTACGATGGCTGGACCGCGGATTGAAACGTTTCGGGGAAACCGATCCTGTTTATGATTATCAACAAGCATTTTTCCCTATTGTACAAGGAAGCGTTTATCCTGAGCTTCGCCGGATCTCAGCAGAAAGGACAGCGGAAACTGACTGTCCCGGTAATGCTATCGGTGGACTGGCCGTTGGTGAGCCAGCCGACCAGATGTATGAAATGATACATCTGGTAAACCAGATCCTGCCTGAACATAAACCACGTTACCTGATGGGGGTGGGCACTCCTGTTAATATCTTGGAATCCATTTCATTAGGCGTAGACATGTTTGACTGTGTCATGCCTACCCGTAACGGGCGCAACGGTTCTATCTTCACCCGGGAGGGACAGATCAATATCAAAAATGAAAAATGGAAAAAAGATTATTCGCCAATTGAAGAAGGTGGCGCGTCTTTTGTTGATGAAATGTTTTCAAAAGCCTATCTTCGCCATTTGATTATTTCAAAGGAGATATTAGGCGCACAAATATCCAGTCTTCACAATGTTGCTTTTTATTTATGGTTAACACGCGAGGCAAGAAAACAAATCAAAGAAGGCAATTTTGCCGGTTGGAAAATTGAAATGGTAGAGAAATTATCAAGAAAATTATGAGATTTCTAAGAAAATTAAAATTAGGCATCCTGGATTGGTACATCATCAAGAAGTTCCTTGGTACTTTTTTCTTTTCGATGTTATTGATCATTGTCATTGTTATTGTCTTCGATATCTCTGAAAAAATCGACGATTTCCTTGAAAAGAAAGTCCCGTTAAATGCCATTATTTTTGAATATTACGTCAATTTTGTCCCGTATTTTGTTACTATGTTCAGTTCCCTGTTCATTTTTATCGCGGTGATCTTCTTTACCTCGAAGTTGGCGTACAACACCGAAATTATTGCTATCCTGAGTAGTGGGATCAGCTTCCGGAGATTTCTATACCCTTATTTTATCAGTTCTTGTTTTCTGGTGATTTTTACTTTCTTCCTGAATGATGTGATCATGCCTTCGGCCAATCAGAAACGTCTGGCATTCGATGACAAATACATCAAAAAGCCGGTGATGTATTTGCAGCAAAATGTGCATAAACAGGTTGAACCCGGATTATTTGTATACCTGGAATCATTCAGTAATGCTACCGAACAGGCATACCGTTTTTCCATGGAAAGATTTGACGGGGACCGTTTGGTATCCAAACTCATATCTGACAAAGCTCTATGGGACAAGAAAAAGGAAAAATGGACCGTGGTAAAATACCATATCCGGGATATTGATTCTTTGGGTAATGAAACCATTACTTCCGGCGAAAGAATCGACACTACCATCAATCTGCATCCCAGTGAATTCAAAAGACGCGAGAATTTCACAGAACAGATGAATATGGGGGAACTAAAAGATTTCATTGATGAATTGAGAATGCAGGGAGCCGACAACATCAACCAGTATATCATTGACCTTCAGGAACGGATTGCCAATCCTTTTTCCACGTTTATACTTACTTTAATTGGTGTCAGCTTATCGACCCGTAAAGTAAGGGGTGGAATCGGTATACATATCGCCATTGGGATCACTATTTGTTTCCTCTATATACTGTTCATGCAGTTTTCTTCGGAATTTGCCACAAAAGGGAACCTCAGTCCCTTTATAGCTGCATGGATCCCGAACATCATTTTCGGAATAGTGGGAATCATTCTTTACCGCATGGCTCCTAAATAATCTGATCCATCCATTATTTTACAGAACCGGAAAACAGGAATTTATTTCAGTGGAATGACCATATTCCAGGTTCTCTTAAAATTCCATGGGCTTGATCCCTCTCCGGTTGCAGCGAATAAATAGGCAGGTTTTTCATCCTCAAACAATAAAAAAGGCCGTTCAAAATTAGCCTGTACCGTAACCGTGTGATCATCCCATAATATATGCCGGGAATATGCCTTGACCGGATCAGATAATTTCCAGTCGATTCCATTTTGGGAAACAGCATGTACTCCTCCTCCCTCTTCTCCGCACACATGACCGAAACGGTCTTTCATGATCAGTTCATAATGGCCGTCTGCCCACCAGACAAAAGGATCTTCAACATCATTATCCTTTTGAGCATCCGTATCAAAACGAAAAATAGGATCATCAGACAACCGGCGGTATATACCCTGGGGATGTTCGCTTTCTGCTGCACCCAATAACAAAGGTGGTCTGGAACTAAATTGTGATGATTTATAGATCAGTAAAATTTTTCCGGTTTCAGGATTAATGACAGGAGATGGATTTGTTGTTATAGTGGCATCCCAATGCCCCGGACGAGGTTCGATCACCGGTTTATCCATACGTTTCCACGGGCCATAAAGGGATTGTGAACTTGCCACACCGATTCGTTTATTCATCCAGGCCTTTTCAAACCAATCGTCTTCCCATTTGCATCCGGGCGTAGGAACCGGAAAATCATAAGTAGTCCCGAAATAGTACAAATAGTACTGTCCCTCAAAAAAGACAATACGGGGATTATGAGTCACCAAACCATCAAAATACCCAGCGCCACGGGCAGGTAAAGCTACATCGGAAAAGACATAAGGCCCTTCCGGGGTATCGGATATGGCGTGTACAACTTCCGAATTGGTCACCCAGGCCCCAAATCCCAGGTTTTTAGCCCAACGATCAACAAACATGTGGTACTTTCCATCATTACCCTTCACAACAGACGATCCCCAAATCCAATAGTCATCCATGGAGAATCCACCACCGACAGGTGCCGGCAGTAATCTGTCGATAAATGCTTCCGGTTGTCTTTCATTGCACGAAAATGGTAAAAGGGATAAAGCCAGTACACCGTAGGTTGACTGTTTCAAAAATATTCGTCGGGATAATATCATTTTTGGTATCAGGTATAAAATTTATACAATAATATTTTATTTAATCGTAACTTCCAAAAAGCATTATAGTTCCTGAAATTCAAATATAAATACTATTTTCAATCATAAAAATATCCAAATTTTTATTTACACCCATATTTTTTCTATTTACATTAAAAATTTCTAAAAGATAAATAATCATCATTTTTTATGCTTATGAAAATAAAACTTATTACCTGCTACTGATCATTATTTGATTGTTTTCCTGCCAGCATGTTAAATCTATTTGGACCTGTCATCAATAAATAATATTTTGTATTCACATTTTAATAAACTTTTTGGCATTTAAATTGTTATATTACTATGTAGCAGAAAATACAAAATAAATAATTGTCATGAAAGAACTAATAACACAGTTGCAAAATGAGGTGAACCTGGATAAAAAGCAAGCCCGGACGGCTGTTGGCATTTTCAGGAATTATCTGATCAAAAAAATCGATGACACAACTCTCACAGAGGCATTAAAAGGTAGAAAAATAAATACCTCTACCCGGTTTTAAAAATTTGTTTTGCAGGACTAAATAGTCCAAACAACCGACATTCGTGATTAACGTAAAATATAAAAAACTACAGGTAATTACCTGTAGTTTTTTATATGATCACAGGTGTATAAAATTTTCTTGATTTCCTGATCACCATACAGAGCGATAAGAATCATATCATGTATTAACTTGTGCATGAACACAAAAAAACTATCTTTGCATTTGTTTTCACTCAAGTGCTTAAATTATTATCCATATGGCATTTTTCGGATTATTCTCAAAAGAAAAAAAAGAAAGCCTCGACAAGGGAGTTGAAAAAACCAAAGAGAGTCTTTTTCAGAAATTAACACGTGCTGTTGCAGGAAAATCTAAGGTAGATGACGAAGTCCTTGACAATCTTGAGGAAGTACTGATCACTTCCGATGTAGGTGTAGAAACTACATTAAAGATCATCAAACGAATTGAGGATAGGGTTGCACGCGATAAAGTAATGAATACGAATGAACTGAATACTATTTTAAAGGAAGAAATCGCAGCTCTATTGGAGGAAAACAATACCGGAAATATCGATGATTTTGCATCTGTGATCACAAACAAACCCTACGTAATTATGGTGGTAGGTGTTAATGGGGTAGGTAAAACCACCACTATCGGAAAACTGGCATACCAGTTCAAAAAAGCAGGTAAAAAAGTCTGCCTGGGGGCTGCTGATACGTTCAGGGCTGCTGCAGTAGATCAACTTACCATCTGGTCGGAACGTGTCGGGGTAGATATTGTCAAACAACAAATGGGATCCGATCCTGCATCGGTAGCGTATGATACGGTAAGTTCGGCAAAAGCGAATAATGCTGATGTAGTGATCATTGATACGGCCGGGCGCCTGCACAATAAGGTGAACCTGATGAATGAGCTTTCAAAAATCAAGAAAGTAATACAAAAAGTCATCCCGGATGCCCCTCATGAAGTATTGCTGGTATTGGACGGATCCACAGGACAGAATGCTTTCGAACAAGCCAAACAGTTTACCCTGGCAACAGAAGTCTCTGCGTTGGCATTAACAAAATTAGACGGTACTGCAAAAGGGGGAGTAATACTTGGCATATCCGATCAATTTAAAATTCCGGTAAGATATATCGGAGTAGGTGAAAAAATGGATGATCTGCTGGTATTCAATAAATATGAATTTGTCGATTCCCTGTTTAAATAACTGTTTCTTCCCTTTATGATAAATCTCATATTATGATTTACCGATAAATGCTACATTAGCATTTTATTATTCAAAAACGGTAAAGCTATGTACGGAAAACTGCAACAATATTTAACCAAAGAGCTGGAAAATATTCAACAAGCCGGCTTATACAAAAACGAACGGATCATTGTTACTCCCCAGGGAGTTGAGATCAAGTTGGATAATGGTCAGGAAGTCTTGAATTTCTGCGCCAATAATTACCTGGGACTCTCATCCCACCCGGCCATCATAAAAGCCGCCCATGAGTCTCTTGATAGTCATGGATTTGGTATGTCTTCGGTTCGTTTTATTTGCGGCACACAAGACATCCATAAGGAGCTGGAGCAGCGGATTGCCCAATATTTCGGAACGGAGGATACCATCTTGTATGCTGCGTGCTTTGATGCCAACGGAGGTGTTTTCGAACCGTTATTGTCCGAAGAAGATGCCATTATTTCCGACTCCCTGAATCATGCGTCTATCATAGATGGAGTACGTTTATGCAAGGCTGCCCGGTACCGTTATGCCAATGCAGATATGGCTGATCTGGAAGCACAGCTCAAAGAAGCCCAAAAACACCGTTTCCGGATTATTGTCACTGACGCAGTATTTTCTATGGACGGTAATGTCGCCCCAATGGACAAAATCTGTGCACTGGCAGAAAAATATGATGCGCTGGTCATGATCGATGAATGTCATTCGGCAGGAGTGGTAGGTTCAACCGGACGTGGTGTCACTGAATTGTTCAATGTTCGCGGAAAAGTAGATATCATCACCGGTACCCTGGGAAAAGCTTTAGGGGGTGGAATCGGAGGATTTACTACCGGACGGAAAGAAATTATCCAGATGTTACGACAACGTTCACGTCCATACCTGTTCTCCAACTCCATTCCACCTTCGGTTGCCGGGGCGGGTATTGCTGCTTTTGATCTTTTGGAAGGTTCCACCGAATTACATGATCATCTGGTCGAAAATACACGGTATTTCATGTCTGCCATGCAAAAATTGGGGTTTGATATCAAACCAAGCCAATCGGCTATTGTTGCTGTCATGCTTTATGATGCGCCTCTTTCACAAAAATTTGCGGAACGATTATTGCAAGAAGGCATATATGTGGTAGGGTTCTATTATCCTGTTGTTCCAAAAGAACAAGCCCGTATCAGGGTACAATTATCTGCCGCTCATACCCGGGCTCATCTGGACAAAGCACTGGCTGCATTTGCCAAAATAGGGAAAGAGTTGGGTGTAATTTGATAAAGTTTTTAACCAACGGATGATACAATATCATCCTGAAAATATATAAATTTGGTAAAATTAGGTAAGACAATATCTGTATTGTTGCTTCTCAGTTTCTTGTTAGGGGCTTGCAGTAGATCACACAGCCCCTATAAAAAGCGGCGTAAGGCAGCCCCTTGTAACTGTCCTTCGTTCTATCAGAATAGTATGCCTGAGGACAACCATGCTTTTTTTGTTCAAAATGCCTGATTGATTTCTGAATTAAGTCGTGTCTACTTTTTTATTCGACCAACTTGTTTTTGGTCCGGTACATAGCCGAAGATTAGGAATATCATTGGGGATCAATTTACTACCCATTGAAAGCAAATACTGTAATTTCAACTGTATTTACTGCGAATGTGGATGGAATGCAGATAAACGACCAGCAGGGATACATCTTCCCAAAAGGCAGGATGTTTATTCTGCCCTGGAAAAAAAACTGACGGAAATGCAATCATCCGGAGAATTACCGGATGCCATTACCTTTGCCGGAAATGGAGAACCGACCATTCATCCGGATTTTCCTGAAATTATTGATGATACCATTTCGTTACGCAACCGTTATGCTCCAGAATCAAAAATATCGGTATTGACTAATGCCACAATGTTGCACCGGAACAGGATCGTTGAAGCATTAAAAAAAACAGATATGCCGATATTGAAACTGGATTCGGCTATTGAATCAACGATACAATTGCTGAATCAACCTGCCGGAAAGATATCCATAAAAAAACTGATCGATCAGTTAAAGTCATTTGAGGGAGCATGCGTTATCCAGACCATGTTTGTCCATGGCATGTATGAAGGAAAAAAAGTTGACAATACGACACAGGAAGAATTGGATGCCTGGGAAAAAACCATCCTTGAGATCAAGCCCCGACAGTTGATGATCTATACCATTGCCCGGGACACTCCGGCCCAAAGCCTGCAAAAAGTATCCGAACAAACATTGAAAGACATTGCATTACGTATGGAAAAACAAGGAATACCGGTACATGTGTCTACCTGATTCTTTTTGCTGCAATTCTTTTTATGATATTAGTGTTTATATAGATTAGTTGTATTAAGAGAAATCTATAAATAGATGTTAATTATGGTGCGGACGAAGTCCGTTTAACAGGTGAAGCCTACCATATTCGACAATTTTACTTACTTCGTTGCGTGAGAACGCTAACGCTAAGTTCTGTCTGAACAAACGGCGAAGCCCTCGTGAACAAAGTGAATAACCCGATAGGCGGAGTGAGTTAAAACTTAGCATAGCGTTCTCACGACTGAAGGGAGTAATTGTCAAGCCGTTTTTGGTTACTTTTTGCGGCGTCAACGGCGAAGCCTTCACGTAATACCATTGAAAATAATTTATGCATGAGTAAAAAGTAATAAAGAAAAGTAAGGAAATATTCTTCATACCTAATTATAAGGTATATTATATCATAGACGACATTTTGTGATTGCGGACTATGATCCATATAATAATAGGAATACCGATAAATGCCGTAACGGAATTGATCGGTAATACGACGCCTTTGCCTGGGAATGATGCAATCAGGTCACACATCATCATCACGATGGAACCAACAAGTATACAGGCTAAAAGTAGTGTCCGCTGGTCTGCCGTCCGGAAAAGCATCCTGCAAATATGGGGAACGGCAATACCGACAAAACCTATGGGGCCACAAAAAGCGGTTACACTTCCAGCCAGTATACCTGTACTGAAAAATATCAATAACCGGGATGAGATGATATTTACCCCTAACGAACGGGCATAATTTTCTCCCAGCAACATTGCATTAAGACTTTTCACAGATAACAGAGCCACCAATACTCCAATAAATACACATGGAACCAGTACTTTCAACTGGGAGACAGTTACTCCATGAATACTACCCATGGTCCATGTGGTAAATGATTTCAGCAAAGATTCATTGGTAAAATATTGTAACACATTGATCAATGAAGAGGTAATACTTCCAAACATGATACCAAGGATCAATATTGTCATGACATCCTTAATACGAAGTGATACGGAAAAAATGAGGAATAAAACAGCCGATGCTCCTAAAAAAGCAGCAATAACGATCATCCAGTTCCCCACGACACCAGTATTACTGAAAATCGCCATCCCTGAAACTCCCATCACCAGTATGGCAACCCCAAGGCTTGCTCCGGCACTGATCCCCAACACATAAGGTCCTGCCAAAGGATTACGGAATACCGTCTGCATCTGCAGACCGCTAACACTCAATGATATTCCGGCCAATACGGACGTGATGGCTTTGGGTAGGCGAAATTCCCGGATAATGGTTCCCCATTCCTCCACAGCACTTTCACCCGTAAATAAGATCTGAAAAATATTCTTTATAGGGATATGGATGTTACCCACCAGCAATACCAGAACAAAACATACAACAAACAACAAAACCAGTACGATATATATAACGGTATGCCTCACGAAGATCGGTTTATGCGTTAAAACAATTCATCTGGTTGCAAAGATATCATTTTTATGAGGATTCTCCCTGATCCGACATATCACGAACCTGCAAAAGAAATTTCAGGTTTCCTGCATTATATATCTTTGTATATCCCTTTCTGGTTAAAAAGTCATCGATAGTTATTGATTGGTCTTGTTCCTTAAATTCATTTATAAGACTTTCAGGAAGTCGATGCGGATACCAACGAACCTGTTCCTGAGGATCAACCCAAAAGATTTGAGGAGGAGTAATGTCGGTTTGTTTAAAATTAAGCTTTTTATATCCCATACCCGAACCCCAATCCAGATCTGCATAAGTCATGATATCTTCAGGAGAATGTTTTCTGATAAAACAGGTTATTAATTTCCCAAGTCCACCTACCACCGTATGATTGAGCATATTTGCATAACGTAATAGTTCAAAAGACCGGTAAATAACTCCTCCCCTATCCATAAGCCTGCCGGCACTGAATGATGCCACAGCTGACAATTGGTCCTGATAAAAAAGCCCATAAGCATACCGGGCTGTAACCGCACCCTGCAAGTGGTTAAGGGATAAAAAGCCACTCATCTGTTCCTTATCAATACGTAAAACATTCGTCCGACGAGCCGGAATACAGGTACTGAATCCTAAAAGAGCCGAGATCCTTGAACGTACAATATCTTCACTCCTGATCCATTGGTCGTGCCACAAGTGTATAACCTGAATCCCAAATAACAGGAACTCAAGGGATTTTTTCTGAAAAAAATCCACACTTACCTGTGTGCTATCAAACGGGAAGGGAATAAGATGAAATAACATTTTCCGGTCCGGAAGGTATAAAACTTTACCTAATAAGCCGGGGAAATGAGACGGAAGGTCAATGATATGTAAATTATATTGCCGAATGCAATGATATACCTGATTTACAAAATCATCTCTCAAAACAGAATGAAATCAATAAGTATTTATTGTCTGTACCTGCCTGATACGTTCAACAATAACATCGGCTGCCGCAAAACACTGTAGTTGTTGTTCTATTTGAGACAACATATCAGGATCATCAAGAATAGCCTTTTCAAAGTTGACAAAATCCTGTTTATAAACCATCTTCGAATTGTAGTTTTCAATCTCTATCTGGTCAACTACATCGTATGCACAATATTGTTTTTCAATTACGGGCTTAAAAATGTCAGCCTGAACGATCACATCCGGAAAATTAAACATAAAGTCTATTTTGGGATCGCCATCCAGGATTGTATGCATCATTATATTGATATAGCTGCCATTATCACACTCCAGACGGCAATTGAGCAAATCCGGATTTCTTTCCGATACAGACCATGTTTTCACATCAATCTTCGCAATGTTGGCATTCATGATTCCCAAAATAAAATCAAGATCATAAGCCAGCTCGGATTTTATCTGTGTACACAACTCACTTTTGTTCCTCTTCATATGGTGTTTGACTTCAACAACACGTGGAATCCCCAACTCGGAAACATGGTTATATACAGGGCAATAACGATGTCTCGTAGCTAATTGCAATATGACTCCGGATTCGTTGGCCAGTTTAACCAGGTATTGTATTTCATCTAAGGAAAGATTTTGCGGATGAGTAATGTACACATGCTTCATTTCTTTCAATGCTCTTTCTGCAATGAACATTATTTCAGGAACATCATCCGTAATGTCAATAGCATCCGTATATTTAAAAAGTGCATCTAAAGAAGAATAAGATACCAAACGGTTTTGCCTGGCAAAGACCATTGATTCCCTGTTCTCCAACGCATAGCATCCTACAATTTCGTAACTGTTATTGGTCATTAAAACAGCGGTGTGCAAATGAGCTAATACATCCGTCCCAACAATTCCTATCCGAATCATAAAATCATTATATTAATGATACAAATATAGATTTTGAATTCAGATGTTCTTCATTTTTGATGAACATTTTATCAACTAAATAATGTTAATAAGATCGTATTACCGGGTAATGCTCATTCATAAGCGCTTCTGAATATTTCCATATAAGCACCCTTCAATTAAATTTCAGAGGGGAACGACTTTTGATTATTTTTGTATCCTATCAAAAATACCCTATTATGGCTGACAAAAAATTATTCCTGTTGGATGCTTATGCTTTAATCTACCGATCATACTATGCGCTGATCCGGAATCCTATGTTTAATACATCCGGATTTAACACATCCACTATTTTTGGTTTTACCAATACATTAGAAGAAGTATTAAATAAGGAGAAGCCAACGCACATTGCTGTCGCGTTCGATCCTCCTACCCCGACATTCCGGCATGAATTATATCCGAAATACAAAGCACAACGGGAAGAGACTCCTGAAGAAATAGTAAAATCCGTTCCTCGTATCCGGGAATTAATTGAAGCATACCGTATACCCATCATTGAATGTCCGGGATATGAAGCAGACGATGTGATAGGGACAATTGCCAAACATGCAGCATCCATAGGTTTTGACGTTTATATGATGACCCCGGACAAGGACTATGCCCAATTAGTAGATGAACATATATATATGTATAAGCCGGCACGATCAGGAAAAGGGGCTGAAATACTCGACACGGCAAAAGTACGTGAGGTCTACAAAGTAAAAGAGCCGATACAATTCATTGAGGTATTGGCTATTATGGGTGACAAATCGGATAACATCCCTGGAGTGAAAGGAATAGGTGAAGTAGGGGCAACCAAGTTAATAGATGAATTCGGAACTGTGGAAAACCTGCTGGAAAACATCGACCATATAAAAGGAGCCAACAAGGATAAAATTATCGAGCATAAAGACGATTTACTCTTATCCAAGACCCTTGTAACAATAAGCACAGATGTTCCCATTACTTTCTCGGAAGAAAATTATGCCATCAAAACACCGGATATTTCCCGGCTAAAGGAATTATTCAAAGAATTCAACTTCCGGACTTTTCTGAGCAGGTTAGAAGATAAGATTAGTCCGAAAACATCCTCCCAACCACAACAATTAAGTCTTTTCGATTCGGCCACTCCCACCGCCGGTACAGCTGATACCCCTCCCGAGGAACGTATCTATCAGAATATCGACACTGTAGAACATGAATACCATATTGCCGACAACCAGGAAAAAAGGCAGTTATTGATACGTATTTTACATACACGGCAAGAATTCTGTTTCGACACGGAGACAACGGGGTTAGAAACCTTTAACAATAAACTGGTGGGAATATCATTTTCCGTAAAACCGCATAGCGCATGGTATGTACCTGTACCTCAGGATGAATCATCAGAAATTATTGCTGAGTTCAGGGAATTATTCGAAAATCCTGAAATACGCAAAATCGGGCAAAACCTGAAATTCGACATGTTGGTTCTGAAGCAATATGGAGTAGATACAAAAGGAGCATTGTTCGATACCATGTTAGCCCATTACCTCATCCAGCCGGAACAACGGCATAATTTGAATTATCTTTCGGAAAAGTACCTGGATTATTCCCCTGTGGAAATAGAAACACTGATTGGTAAAAGTGGGAAAAACCAGATGAACATGATCGATGTGCCTCTGGAAAAAATTGCATCGTATGCAGCTGAAGATGCAGATATCGCATTGCAGCTAAAAGAAAAACTCGAAATACAACTTCGACAATCAGGCATGGAGGAACTGGCGCAAACAGTCGAAATGCCATTGGCCCGCGTACTTGCTTGCATGGAAGCAACCGGAGTAAAAATCGACGTATCGGCAATGGACGAACTGGCACAGATACTGAATGCAGATGCTGAAAAACTGGAAGAAGAAATATATCAACTGGCCGATACCCGTTTCAATATTGCATCTCCGAAACAGTTGGGCGATGTGTTATTTGTCAAACTAAACATTAACGACGGTGACCGGACCAAAAAAACCAAAACGAAACAATTTTCCACAAGTGAAGAAGTTTTGTCCAGTTTAACCGGCAAACATCCGATCGTTTCAAAGATATTGGAATACAGAGGGCTAAAAAAATTATTGTCCACCTATGTCGAAGCACTGCCCAAACTTATTAACCCGCATACCGGAAAAATACACACATCGTTTAACCAGGCTGTAACCTCTACCGGAAGGCTCAGTTCCACGGATCCTAATCTTCAGAATATCCCTATCCGGGAAGAAAGGGGACGAGAGATCAGAAAAGCTTTTATACCCAGTGATGAAGATCATTTATTACTTTCGGCGGATTATTCCCAGATTGAACTGAGATTAATGGCCCACATGAGTAATGACCCTAATATGCTCGATGCTTTCCGGAACAACGAAGATATCCATGCAGCTACCGCTGCAAAAATATACGGGATCCCGGTTGCTGAAGTAAACTCCGACATGCGGCGCAAAGCCAAAACGGCTAATTTTGGCATCATCTACGGCATCTCGGTTTTCGGACTTTCCCAAAGGCTCAATATACCAAGAACAGAAGCACAGGATTTAATTTCCGGGTATTTTGATGCATATAAAGAAGTGCGGAACTATATGAATAATGCGATCAACAAGGCCAAGGAGCAAGGCTATGTAGAAACGTTGATGGGGCGACGCCGTTATATTCCCGACATCCGGTCTGCAAATGCCGTAGTAAGGTGAATGGCCGAACGCAATGCAATTAATGCCCCGCTACAAGGCTCTGCAGCAGATATCATTAAATTAGCAATGATCCGTATATATGATGCCTTTGAGCAATCCCAACTGAAATCAAAAATGATTTTGCAGGTACATGATGAATTGGTTTTTGATGTGCTGAAGTCAGAACTTCAGCAAGTGAAAGAAATTGTCCGTAAAGAAATGGAGAACGCTTATCCTTTATCCATTCCGCTTACAGTGGAAATGGGTGAAGGTTATAATTGGCTGGAAGCTCATTAATCTGTTTTAAAACTGATATATAAAATGTTATTTCCTAAAAATCTCATCCCGGTTGCCTTTCTTATCGTTTTCCATTTCTCGATACTCTCCGGACAAACGGAATATAAAGACTTTTTTGAGCCGAAAACGCTCCGGTTCGATTTTTACCTGGCTGGAAATGCGGAACAACAACATATATATATCAATTGTTTCAGGGAGGAACCGCTGTGGGGAGGACCGTTTACTCATCTTACCGATCATCCCGGATATGGAGAATATTGTTACCGGATATATGATGAAGCTTCCGGAAAGTTGATCTTCCAGAGGGGATTTAATTCCCTTTTCCAGGAATGGCGAACCACAGATGAAGCCAAAACGATAAACCGCTCTTATAATCAGGTAATTTTGTTTCCTTACCCTAAGAATAAAATACGTCTGGAAATACTGGAAAGAAATTTTCAAACGGGTTTATTCATTCCTTTATTCGAAACAGGGGTTGATCCTAACAGTATGTACATCAACCGGGAAAAGCGGCCTTCATATCCCATAACCCCTATTCTCAACAATGGAGAAAGCGCCCGAAAAGTCGATCTGGTATTTGTTGCAGAAGGATATACGAAAGAAGAAATGGATAAATTCAGGAAAGATGTGATCCGTTTTTCTGATTATCTCTTTCAAACACCACCCTATTCCACACGCAAAAAGGACTTTAATATATGGGCAGTGGAATGCCCGTCTGAAGAATCCGGTGTGGATATTCCCGGACAAAACATCTGGAAAAATACGACACTGAATGCTCACTTCTATACATTTGGTATTGACCGTTATTTGACTGCTCCCGATCTATCTGCCATACGGGACCGTATCTGGAATGTTTCCTGCGATGCGGTTTATGTAATGGTTAATTCCAATGTATACGGAGGAGGTGGCATTTATAATTATTATGGACTCAGCACTTCAGACCATGCGTTAAGCGAACCTGTGTTCGTCCATGAATTCGGCCATAGTTTTGCCGGATTGGCCGACGAATATTTTTCGGCAGAGGTGGCCTACAATGATTTTTATAACCTGAAAAACGAGCCTTGGGAACCGAACATCACTACATTGGTCGATTTCAGTTCAAAATGGAAAGATATGTTGCCTCCGGGAATTCAGATCCCGACTCCTGACATAAAAGAAAATAAAGATAAGCCCGGTGTATATGAAGGAGGCGGATACCTGTCAAAAGGTATATACCGTCCGATGATCAATTGCCGGATGCGTACCAACCATGCCGATTTTTGTCCTGTATGCCAGAAAGCGATCAACCGGATGATTGACCTGACCATTGATCAGTAAGTATAAAATATCAGGGAAATGTTTACTTTTACGCCTTTATTTCAATAGTATAATTTAATGAAAGATTTTCTTCGCCTGTTAAGTTTTGCCAAACCTTATGGCAGGTATTGGCCTAAGTATGCTTTGTTTACCATTATTGGATCCTTAATGGGAACTATCAATTATGTATTGATAGCACCAGCTCTAAAAGTAATTTTTAATGGACACTCGGACTTGGATTTGGTAAAACCGGAAATGACAGAAGATTTGATAACTTATTGTAAAGATATGTACAATTACTATCTTACTGTTTATACTGTTGAACATGGAAGTATGGGGTCTTTGGTTTTTGTTATTTCCATACTACTTTTTGCTTCATTGATTGCCAATACATTCCGTTATCTTTCCCAAAGAACTTTAACATCACTTCGTGTAAATGTAATCCGAAATATACGTAAAGCTATATTTGATAAAATATGTCATTTCAATGTCGGTTACTTTCATGACAAACAAAAAGGAGATATTTTATCAAGTATTTCTAATGATGTAGCAGAGGTACAGGGATCTGTCGTAAATTCTTTCCAGGTAGTTTTCCGTGAACCCTTATCTATAATTGTCGCTATGGGGGTTTTATTCTATCTCTCTCCTCAACTCACTTTGTTCACTTTAATAGCACTGCCTGTAGCCTCTTTTTTTGTTGGCCGGCTGGTAAAGAAACTTAAAACCCATGCAAAAGAAGGGCAGGAATTAGTAGGGCGGATTCTCAGTATTTTTGAAGAAACCATATCCGGAATTAAAATTATTAAGGCTTTTAATGCAGAAAAATATATCACTAACAAGTTTGATGAAACCAATAATAAACATCGGAGAGTTAATAAGCGGGTTATGAATAGGATTGAACTGGCAAACCCCTTGTCCGAGTTTTTAGGAGTAGCTATTGTTTGTTGTATCATTTTTTATGCCGGTTACATGATGATCAACGGTAAAATGAACATGGGTTTGGAGGATTTTGTGTCTTATCTGGCCATTTATTACAGTCTTCTTGCTCCTGCTAAAAATTTAGCAAATTCTTATGGTAATATACAAAGGGGGATGGCTTCCGGCCAACGTATTTTTGCTATTCTGGACCAAAAAAATAAAATAACAGAATCGGAACATCCTTTAGCGATCAGTGCTTTTCGGGAAAATATTGCTTTTCGGGATGTTACTTTCCAATACGCTTCCGAACCTGTACTACATAGTATTAATCTCACCATCCCTAAAGGAAAGATGTATGCATTAGTGGGACATTCGGGTGCGGGAAAATCAACGATTGCCGACCTTATACCCCGATTCTATGATGTCACATTAGGAGAACTATGTATCGACAATGTGAACATTAAAGATTATAAACTTGATGACCTGGTTGGTTTGATGGGAATTGTCACGCAGGAACCGATCCTTTTTAATGATACCGTGTTTGCCAATATTGCTTTCGGGATGGGAAATGTAAGCGAAGAACAGGTAATAACAGCAGCAAAAATAGCCAATGCCGATGAATTCATCGTCTTACTTGAGAACGGATATTATACCAATATCGGAGATAGAGGCATGCGGTTATCCGGAGGACAGCGCCAACGTCTGGCTATTGCCCGCGCAGTTTTGAAAAATCCTCCTATTCTCATTCTTGACGAAGCGACTTCCGCACTGGATACTGAATCTGAACGCTTGGTACAGGATGCATTGACAAAATTAATGGCCAACCGGACTTCCGTTGTCATTGCACATAGGTTATCTACGATCAAGCATGCAGACTGTATCTGTGTACTCGATAACGGGCGCATTGTCGAGCAAGGTACACATGATGAATTGATCCGTATTGAAAAAGGAATATACAAACACCTGCATTCGTTACAGGTGAAATAAATGCAGCATTTTTATCTGCGGGAGAAGTGCAATATCTATTTTTATTCGCAAATCTGCAATCTACGAACAGCTCATCTGAATAAAATATCTAAAATAGTATCGATTTAGTCTTTGGGATATTCGATCCGGACATGATAGATATTCATCAGCCGGTTTTTGATGATCTGCTTGGCTGTGTTGATCTCCCTGTAAGTAATATTGGCGTCATTATATTGATCCTCCAGAACCTGATAGTTAACGATATTGTCAACCAGGTCGCTGATGCTTGCCTGGTTGATTTCCTTTAAGCTCCGGGAAGCTGCTTCAATAGAATCACACATCATCAATATGACCATTTCTTTTGAAAAAGGGATAGGTCCCGGATAAGTAAATTTAGACCGGTCTATTTTCTGGTCGGGATGTTGCTTTTGGTATTGATGATAAAAGAAACGGACTGTAGTGGTACCATGATGGGTGCGGATAAAATTAATGATATGCTGCGGGATCCTGTTCTTCTTGGCAATCTCCACTCCATTGGATACATGTTCAATAATGATTTGTGCACTATTTTCCGGACTGATGTCCTCATGGGGATTTCTTCCTCCGGATTGGTTTTCAATGAAATATGCCGGACGGGATATCTTCCCTATATCGTGATATAAGGCCCCGGTACGCATCAACAAAGGATTTCCTCCTATCTTCTGTATGACTTCTTCTGAAATATTCGCCACCTGTAATGAATGCTGGAACGTGCCGGGAGCAACTTCTGATAATTTACGCAATAAAGGCTGGTTAGTATCCGATAGTTCCATCAACGTAATATCAGATATAAACCCGAATATCTTCTCGAAAATAAATATACTCGGGTAGGCGACAAATAACAATGCCCCACTTATTCCGAAACGGACATAATTCATCCATTCGATTTGTGAAAATTTAATGCCTTGCATCATGATCAATGCTGTATACGTAACAGAATAGGTGGCGATAATCCAAAGAACAGCCCTAAAGAGTGTTCCCCGACGATAAATGGCTTGCACATTGACTATTCCGACAATTCCTGCAATAAAATTCAGGAAAATAAATTCAAACCCGTTAGGTGCCAAAAAGCCGATCAATAATGTGGATACCATGAAAATAAACGTTGCCGTACGGGCATCGAAAAAAGTACATATAATAATAGGTATCAATATAAAAGGAAGATTATACAAGCTGAAATATCCATTACGCACCACCAAACAGGATATCCCGACAAACATAACCATCATCAGCAGGAGAAAACCTGTCCGCAATGTACTCCGGAATATATCCTTACGGAAAAACATCAGGTAAATGTATACCAGCATAAAACAAAGCGTAATGACGGATATCTGCCCTACAAGTATCTGGCTGAAATTACCGGATGTGCCTACCTTATGTTCAAATTCATACTTTAATGAAGTCAACTGAATGAACTTTTCATCATTGACGATCTCTCCATTAGCAATTATTTTACGATTAGTGGGTATCACTCCTTTTGTAGGAGATATCTTTTTTATACTTTCAGATTTGGCAGTATTGGTAATTTCTGCATTATAAAAAACATTGGGCTGGAGAAATTCATTCAAATCAAGACCTTTCAGAAAATTCCGTTCCTCTTCATGCTCCATCAGGTCCAATTGACTTATAATTAAACTATAAGCCGTTTTCGGAGTAAATACATCACTTCGATTCATTTCTTCTCCGACATTGTTTCTGATGATCATCACCTGTTTGGATAAGTTATCCGAAGAAGGCTGATCGCCTTGAAAAATTCCGGTCTTATACACAGAATCCAGTAAGGATAATCCTTTTTCGTACAGGTATTTTTTCTTGTAAGTATTTAAATGACCATTTTCCCAATGTGTATTAAATACTTTTTGGTAAGCTGATTTCTGTTGTTCGGCAATCTCAGGACGATAATTATAATATTCAGCAAAGGAACGAAGAATACTATCTGTTTCCGTGGCTATTTCAGATTCCGATTTTAGAATAGGTACATCAAACGGCGCATACAGATCTTTGTGCCCCCATATCTTTCCCTTCTGAAATTCATACGGATATTTTCCTTCCCTGGGAAACAATAAACAAATAACAACAACACTTATGATATACAACAATATAACATAAGTATGCGTACGTATAAAAAGTAAAAATCTTGACATTCTATTCAATTATATAATCATCCGGTTATTTCACCAGTTTTGATATTTCTTTAAATGTATCGGTCCCCGCTTCCCGGCACAATTCAAAAAGGATAGATTCAACGCTGCCGGTTACCGCACCTTCATCACGCATGCGTTTGATCCCGATACGTCTGTTCTCCGGAGTACGGGACGATATACAGTCCTCGATAATTACAGGTGTATAACCTGAATATATCAGGTCAATAGCCGTCTGCATCACACAAATATGTGACTCCACACCAGCCATGATCACATACTGCTTATTATTCAATGCTAAATTTTCCATAAAAGCAGGATGATCACAGCAACTGAAACATACCTTTTCGATAGGATGTACCGGATCCAGTAATTTTCGCAAAGATTCGACTGTTTCACCCAACCCCTTTCGATATTGTTCCATCCACAACAATGGTACTCCCAAAATCTTCAAACCACGTACCAGAATCTGTATGTTCCGGATTATTTTCTCATGATCATGTATCACCGGAATCAAACGCTCCTGAACATCAACGATCAATCCGATACTTTTTTCTTTATCAATCCTCATAATACATATTTCATACAAAATAAGGGAAAAACATTGGATAAAATTTCCAGAAATTCAAAAATATTCATCTCTTCCGCTAAAAATTGAATACAAAAATTGTTCCTCAATTTCATATTACATTTTGATATGTATGTGAAATTCAAAAAAATAATTATATTTGCATAAAGGAAAAGTCACAGAAAAGAACACAAATTACTCATTGATAACACAATGCACAATTAATTGATAATTAAAATAATAGCATATTTTAAAAAACGACAAAAAAAGTAAAACCTTTTTTATCCAAAAACATCAATAAATTAACCATTTTATAATCATTTACCAAAAATTAAAAATATTGTTCTATTTTTGAAGTTGACACAATCATTAAATTTAAATATAAACAGAAACGAATCAACCTGTCCTGATAAGGAAGTAATTTCAATACCATTATTTTATTGTAACATTTTCCATAAATCATTCTGCTATGAAGAAAAAGGATAACAGTAGATCCGATTTTGCAATATTGGGTACCAAAAGACTTCGAACAGAAAACGCTAAATTACGAAGCGAGGTAGACAGATTATCCAAAATCAATTCAAGATACAAACAAATCATTTCAAACATTTCGAACAGTGTTATAGCTATTGATATGTCTGGAGATATTGTAGACGTTAGTTCGACCAGACGTGATTCTCATACCGGACATGAAAAAATGATCGGAAATTCATTCTGGGATAAATATGAAGAGTTAAATCTTACGGAAGATATGATCCCACATCCGGAAAACGAGGAGAAAATGACCTTATTATATAATGCAGCCCAACAAAAAAGCCGCAAGCTTCACCAAATCACTCAAAATAACAAGACATCTACACAAAGGTGTATTGATTATTTTATGATAAAAGACAACAATGAAGAACTCATTTGTATCGTAACAAAAAATATCACTTCAGAAATACAGCAAAATTGTGCCTGTCTGCAGGAAAATAATATCCGGAAACCGGATACAGTGCATGAAAAATATACCTCTGCAAATAAAGAATTAGAAAAACAAATAGCAGAAAAAAATAAGGCCATTAGTGATTTAAAAGAAAACAGGATGATCTTCACAGCTTTCTTTGAACAATCCCGCGAAGGCATTTTGCTTCTTGATAAAACAGGAAAGATTCAACGATGTAATAAAAATGCAGAGACATTTCTTTCCTTGAACAAGAAACAATGCATCGGAAAATATCTTTGGGATATAGCACAAACAACATTGGCTAATCCCAGGCAATATGATGATTATAAGGATCATTACAAAATAATGATAGAAGATATTATTAAAAGTAAAAAAAATGATATTTTCCATGAAGAATATAATTTCCGGATCACACATTCCGGGACGCCCCGTTATATCCATACAATCCTTTTCCCGGTTGTTGTGGATGAAGAAAAATATATAGGCGCAATATTACAGGACAAGACGGAAATATATTTTTATCAACAGGAAGTAAAGGATTATAATGAAGAATTGGAAGCACTGGTCCGTAAAAAATCCCAGGCCTTATATGAAAATGAACAAAAACTACGGACGCTTAGTGATAATTTCCCTAATGGATTCATATTCCGTTTCGAAAAAAATACAGAAACATCAGAAATAAAATTTACCTACCTCAGTAAAGGATTTACAAAAATAACAGGCTTGGATCGGGAAAGTGTAATGAAAGATCCCTACATCTTATTTGAGCGGATGCCCCCGGATAGCTTGAACAAATTAGCTGAAATAGATAATATCAAATCAATTGATTTTATTTCAACTGCATTCCTTGGCGAAAATAACCGGGAACATAACTGGTATCATGTATCCGGCATTACACATCCCCAAAACAACCACATATTGGTCAACGACGGATTTGTTATGGATGTTACGGAGCAGATGGCATATCGCGAGGCATTAGAATTCAGCGAACATCGCTTAAAAACCATTGTCAGCAAACTTCAGGATATGGTTCTTGTCATGGATGCAAACGGTATCATTTCGTATGTTACACCTTCCTGCCGCAGCATAATCGGGTATGAAACGGATGATATCATTAATCAATCCATTTTTAAATATATACATCCGGAAGACAATCAAACGGTCAACCAATACATTAACTATGTACAAACATGTAATGAATTACCCGAATGTAGATACCGGTTTTATAAATCCAATGGCGAAATTGCCGAAGTAAAAGCCGCTATTGTTAACATGCTGTATGATCCTTATGTAAACGGACTGGTGGTTACCCATACCGATATTACTAAGCAAGTAGAAACTCAAAGACGTATGGAAAGAAGCCTGTTACGCCATCGCCTGTTAAATAACATATTAATACCCCTACAAAGGACTGAAGTGATTGACCCTGTGATACAAAATGCAATCAATCAATTCGGAAAATTTCTGAATATAGCCTGTATATCAGTATATGAGTTCGCTGATGATCTGAAAATCATGAAATGCCTGTTTGACTGGAGTGAAAATGATATATCTATTGTATCAAAAACATTCATGATTGAAGATGGAATCATATCCGAGGAAGTGACCATAGATCGTTTCTGGGAAAATGAGATCATCCACATCACTAATTTTAACCGGGTCAGTAAAGATGTAGTACTCCTCTTAAAAAGACGGAAGATCGAATCAACATTATTGATCCCATTATTTGTAGATGGGGGTATTTTCGGAATGGTTTCTTTTTCTGTTTGCGGAAAACGGGAATGGAAACATGACGAGGAAAGCCTTTTCCTTAGTTTCTCCCAAATATTGTCAAGCGCCCTTCAAAAGCAGAAAGCCGCAGCTTCTGAACTGGCTGCTCAACGCTATATTGCCCGGAACCTGGAACGACAGGAATTATTAAACAGGATTTTGACTCCTCTTCAGAAAGCAAAAAATATGGGTCAGAATATCCAGAAAGCATTAGGTGAGATCGGTCGTTATACCAATGTGAGCAGAGTATCAGTGCATGAAATAAGCAATGATATGATGTATTGGACCTACAGCTATGAGTGGTGCAATACAGGTATTGAACCTCAAATCGACAAATTTAAACGCCATTCATATGATACATACCGCTTTCTATTCCAATCACTGAAATCCGGACAATCTTTTTGCGTGTACGATGTAGAGAAGGCATCTCCTCCACTCAATGAAACACTAATGGTACAGGGGATCTGTTCTATCCTTTTCATACCCTTGTATATGGACGGTATCCTGAAAGGATGTATCAGCATCAGTGAATGCAGCTTTAAACGGCAATGGACGGATGATGAAATATCTCTTCTTAAAGGATTTGCACAAATATTGTCCAACTCCCTGCAGAAATTAAAAACCGAAATAAGCAAAGAAAATGCCCTTATGTCAATGATTACGGTTTTAGACAATACACCCCTGCATATCTATGTAACGGATGTCGTCAATAATGAATTATTGTTTGCCAACCAGAGAGTAAGAAAGACCATACACAACAGCATTGTTCATTCTTCCATCAATGATATTTATGGAGAAATTCCTGAAGAATTACAAAACGACAGGTCACACGATGTGGTGGCTTATGAACACTACAATCCGGGTAACAATATCTGGTTGCAGCAAAATGCCCTGAATTTTCAATGGATTGATGGGCGAATGGCCCATATCGTTACAGGAATCGATATTACCCAGCGGAAAAAAATGGAATTGGACTTAATAGAAGCAAAAAATAAAGCCGAAGAATCAGACAGGTTAAAATCTGCATTCCTGGCCAATATGTCGCATGAGATCCGTACACCCATGAATGCGATCATTGGTTTTTCCCAGTTAATTGTAGAAGAACATAGCTCCGAAGAAGGCAAGCAATACTCAGGTATCATTAAAGATAATTGTGATTTACTGCTCAAATTGATTGACGATATCATTGAATTATCAAAAATCGACTCGAATCAGGTGGATATTTCTTTAACATTTTGTGATTTGAACATTTTTCTAGATGAACTTGACGTTTTCTATAAAGAAGAATTACAAATCAGAAAAAAAAATGAGGTGAAGTTCATCTGCCACAAAACACCACAACTACCTGTCATTCTAACAGATACAATAATTTTGCGGCAAATCCTGGATAATTTACTGGATAATGCCATTAAATTTATTGATAAAGGACACATTAAAGTAACATGTGATATTCCCGATGACGGGTACATCCATTTTACAGTTTCGGATACCGGTATCGGTATCCCAGAAAACAAACAAGGGATCATTTTCGAACGTTTCCGGCAGGCGAAAGACAACAATATCCGGAACCTTTCCGGAACCGGATTAGGATTATCCATTTCTAAAAGTCTGGTACGACTGCTTGGTGGTGATATCCATTTCGATTCGAAGGAAGGAGAAGGGACATCTTTTCATTTTACCGTTCAACATCAATCTGTTGAATAAAATCAATACCTTACTGAATAAAAAAGAAGATATCCGTTTGGATATCTTCTTTTTTTAAAGCATTCACTCAGGGTCATTAATAATAATAGCCCAGCTTGAAATCAGCTATCTGCATGGTATTACTGGCTGAAGTCCATAAATCATACCTTACTTTGACATATTTGTAGGTAGATGTTACAGGAAGTGGTACATTTCCGCTTTCCATATTAGCTCCGGGAGCAAATACGCCTTTATCAGTCGGTTGAGTGGAATCGGCCGTTGAGCTTGTAGGTACAATCGGTTCGGCATTGATCTGCGTCCATTTGCTTTCATCTGTAATACAATCATCATCATTACTACCAAAGAAAGTTACACCCTGTGGTTTCAGACCAGCTCCGTTGCCTCCGTTTTCTCTGTAACGCATACTGAAATAATTAAATTGCTGAGGTGTAGTCGGATCCAAACGGATAATGAACCATGGCTTTTCATTGGGTTCAGTAATGCTGACTCCACCATTACTATGTGTGGCACCATCGGTAGCATCAGTACCGATACCTTTTACCATCGACAGATATGTGCGGCTGTCACTGTCAAAATGAGCACTTGGGCTGTTGGTCCCATCACCGGAAGTATTACTGAGTGCAGCGTTATTGTATGGTAAAAGATGTGACAAATACGGAGACTTATTCTTGTCATTTACCGATGATTTATAATTCACAGTCGCTATAGGATTTCCGGTTTCCTTATCTGTTTCCGGATCTGCATACCAATTGGTTCTATCCATATCAAAATACCTTGCTGTTGTATATTCCTGCATGGTAGTTGATACCGAAACATCATCAAATTGATATAATCTGAGACAATTGACTACAAGCGCATTATAGTCTGTTAATGTAATCGTATTGGAGGTAGTGGATTGCGATTTTTCTTCACCTGTTGTGATATCAACCCACCGGAATTCATAACCGGTCCAATAGCCATCATTTGGTACAGGCAAAGTAAAACTATTGGTCGGTTTATCAAATCCGGCATCTATTTCCGCTTCCGTTGCATTCATTACAAAATACTGCCAGGGGGACTGAAAAATGTCAGTGCCGCCTTCTTCTGGAATATAAGAAGTACGGTAACGGAACGAGCTTGCTTTGAAATCATTCAGGTAACCTACAGTATCAGAAGAATTGATTTGTACGAAAAAAGCATTGCCGTCCTGTTTCCACTCAAAATCCGTATATAAGACAGTCTGGTCGGCATTTTCCCTGTATACGATCTTCCGGTCTGCGCCAATCTGGTCATTTTTGATAATATTCCGGTTATTCAGGTATGATTCCCATACGGAACCGTACACTGTCGCAGTTACCGAAGTAGGAACAGAAGTATTACCTTCATCGTCCAGAATATATACTTCAAAAATATAAGAAGCTTCAGCCAGATCATTAATATAGAAATCTGTTGCTACAGAAGGATCAAATGGTTGCGTGTGGTGTCCTTGTTTATTCGACCAGTATATTTCAGCCTTAACACCACGTGGGTCTTCTAATTTAGGCCACATAAAACGGACACGGTTACGTTCGCCAATGGCTATTAACTCAGCTTCATCCAGTTTGGCAAGATAAGTGATCGGTCCATCGTCTACAAAATCTTTATAATTATCGTCTATAGGCGAACAGGCACCTGCAAGAACGATCAGGAATAAGAATAAATATCTGATATTATTCATGTTTTACAAATTAATATGAATGAAAATTTATTTATCTGAACCGAAAACACTTATTTCAGCCATCATAACTGCATTGGCTATTGTATTGGTAGAGAAGCATTTCAAAACCTGGATGCGTATATACCTGACTTTTCCGTCCGTAGCATCCAATGCCATTTCATGCCCTGCTTCTATCAATGCATCATCTTCAGCAGAACGGTCGTTATTTCCGGGATACGGCTCGAATGAGCCGTCGGCGCGGGAAATGTAGAAGATACCCAGATCCAGCCAGGCGGTGGGATCATTGATATCATCCACCAGTTCAGTAGGATCACTACCATTATATGTAGATGCGAATACGCGTACAATCTGCGGATGCCCGTTACGGAACTTATTGGCAGCGTCATTCCTGGGCCATATCAGTAAACGGCTCAGCATATACTGGGCTCCGAGATCAATGGTCACATGCTGCGGGAATGGGGCCAGGGGCTTGGTATGATAGCATGCTCCTGATGTGTGGCTTCCATCCCATAAATATCTGACTCCGGTGGTGGAACCGCTCCAGGTATGCATCTTATGCCCCCAGAAATTTGAAGGTAGTAATTGGCCAGTCTGGTCAGGTACAAAAGAACCATCACCATCCAGGTTGCACAACGCTACTTCTGCAAATTTATTCTTGGGTAATTCCATTTCAAACCAGGGTTTAACCGAGGCCTCTTTCATCGGGGACCAGTGTCCCCAGCGGTCGCGGACCTGTACGCCAAAATGTTGTAGTGTATCTGCCGCATGCCCTTTGTTATAGAATTGTATATTCGGACTTATCAAATAATCGGTACCTACTTCGACATATTCGTTCATTACGGTATCTTTTTTAAAGGTACGGAAAGTAAGTTTCGCCATCGTTTCATTTTCAGAAACAACACGGACACCTAAAAAGTAAGGCAGGATATTCATTTCATCATATGCAACCAGGTATGGAGGACGAGCCGGATTGACGGTCGCCTCTACCGGTTCGGAATAGGTTCCGCCGTCGCTGATGGAATACAGTTTTACATTATATGTACCTTCGGCGCCAAAACCGTCCACCAGGATAGAGTCGGTATAGAACGAGGCTGTGGCATCGTATTCGATGCCGTCATCGGTGGTCCATACAGCTTTTACATACTTCAGATGCTTGTCGTTCGGGCGGTCGTAATAAATAACGGAAGCCCCGCTGATATCCCTGACCCCGGTAACCGTTACCTGTTTCGGAACTTCGGTACTCCCCTTAGGAGTGTTTAAATCATCTTCTTTACAAGAATAAAGCCATAAACAGGCTGTAATAAATAGAATAATATATCGTGTCATTATTATATAATTAAAAGGTTACCAACCGTAATTTTGAAGTGTATTACTGTTTCGCAGAATTTCTCCGTCATGTATCGGCCAGAAATAATCCTTAGGGGTAAATTTACGGGTATATATCCATGTTTCGGAAAAATATTCCACAGGGTCTGATGCGGTCAGGTTCCAACCGGTAATCGGTTTATTGTATTCGCTCATAGCTGTTTTCCAGCGACGGATATCCCAGAAACGGTGTCCTTCAAATACAAATTCGATCAATGTTTCCTGTTGGATAATATCCCTGAGGCCGGCTTGGCGCGTATATTTTCCGGGATCATTGGAATAATTGTTCCATGACTCGGCTACTCCTTTCAGACCGGCTCGATCCCTTACTATATCGATATAACTAATGGCCTCATTCCTTGCATCCTGTGTATTATATGCTTCGTTAAGCGCTTCGGCATACATCAGATAAAGTTCAGGCAAACGAAAGGCCGGAAACGGATACAGGGTATAGGTTACCGTGGTAGATGCGGAACATACGGTCAGCCAGTGAAGTTGTTTTTTAGGCCACATACCGGTCATATTCCATGAATGCCCGATTTGATTTTGGGTATATTCACCGGCACGGGCATGGGGCGCCTGCCCTGTTTCACTGGTGTTGCCCTGACCGAACCAGATGCCGCGGTCGAAACCAACACTGGCATACAAACGGGGTTCACGGTCGAAAAACATTCCGGCTGTCCGTTCGCCTGTCTGCAGGTAATACAATTGGTCGAGACCGGCGACACGGGGTGTGAAACGTTCGTTATAATTCCACGTTTTGTCTTCGGTGATCGGCACACCGTTCTTGGTATAAAATTGATTTACGATCTTCAATGGTACGGCATAATTGTTCCGGTTGGAGGTCTGTCCGCTGGCATTGGTCGCATTAAAATCCCTGGGATATGCCTGTAACTGGTATGCCTGTGGCCAGTTACGGGAATCGGCCCAGAGTACTTCCTCGTTCCACCTTTCCACAAATGATCCCCTGATACTGAGCTTAAGCCTCGTCTGTTCGGAAATATTACCAAATTGGGTACCGGTATAACGGTACAGCTTATCGATCCCTATATCGGGATTATGATAGAAATCAATGGCATCCTTACAAGCCTGTGCGGCGCGTACCCATAATTCCCTTCTTTCTTCTTCGGTTTTATTGGGATTGAAGATCTCGATACCCCGTTTATCCTTCAGGCCGATATAATCCGTATTACCATTGTACAAAGGGCTTGCAAAAGTCACCAGCATTTTGGCTTTCATCATCAGCGCTACCCCCCTGGTGATCCGCCCTAACTCGGTTGCCTGATCCTGAACTGTGACCATCAGGTGGTTACGATTGATAGTAGCGTCAATTTTACTGATGCAATATTCCACACATTCGTCCATGGTATTACGAAATACATGGGTAGTCTCAGTGTCATCCTGTACATCCAGGTTCACATCCTTAATAGGAATAGGCCCGTACATCCTGATCAGAAAAAAATGCAACCAGGTTTTGATTACTTCAACTTCAGCTATCCAACGATTTCGTTCATCTTCGGTCATATCGGGAACACGCCCGATATTGGCAAGAAAGATATTACAATCGCTGATACCACGGTAGAGTGGTTTTCCACCCAAATTATCTGATGTCCGCCAAAAATCAAAGTACGGATTATTGGACCTTTGATTACCTAAAGCAAGGTATTTGGCATTGTTGGCCGCTGTATATTCGGTAGCCAACCAGATTTCATCGCCGCCCAGCAATGTAGGGTCTCCGTCGTATCCCCCGACAGCCGGCAAATATGAATAGCAGGTAAAAAAGAACTTTTCAGCCTGCGAACGCATTGAAAATGCGTTATCCTCAATGGTGGCGATCATATCGGGTACGATATCGAGGTAGTCGCACGCCGAAGCCATACAAACCGATAAAATGATAATGATATGTTTTATTTTTTTCATTGTTCTATGATTAAAATGTGATAAAAATACCCAGGTTATAGGTACGCTGAATAGGATATGCCAGTCCGTTACCGGCCATTTCCGGATCCCAATCTTTGAATTTGCTAAAATAAAATACATTATTGCATGTAGCGTATACACGTAAGGTACTCATGTGTATTTTCTGGGTGATTCTTTCGGGTAAGGTATAGCCCAGTTCTACCGATTTAAGACGCAGAAACGATCCGTCACGCAGGAACCATGTATTATTTTGATCATTGTGTGTAACCTGAGTTCTTGCAGTTGCCAGGCGCGGCCATGTCGCATAAGGATTACGGTTGGATTCACTCCAGTAATCGTCGGCAATAAATTGCATCAGTGAATTATGTCCTACTACGCTTCCAGGATTACCATTGGTGCCTGTAGTATTAAAGAAAGGCGATGTTGAATTATAATTAATCATAAACGACCGGCGATGGAGTCCGTTAAAGAAAAAGGAAAAATCGAATCCCTTATATCCCATGGAAGCGCCGAACCCATATTGTATTTCAGGTTTAGAAGGATAGCCGATGGGTGCCATGTCGCGATCGCTGATAACACCATCACCGTTCAGGTCACGATATTTAATATCGCCGGCCCGTACCTGGGTGCTACCGAATTGTTGAGGGGAATTGACAACATCGGCATCATCGATAAACAGTCCTTCCGCCAGATAGCCATATATCTGGTCAACATTATTCCCTATGCGTAACTTCCACCATTCCGTTTCATAATCATAATCTTCATACTTGGTATATTTATTTTTGGTATATGTGAAATTGATACGGCTCTGTACCCAGAAATTGCCTGCGGTTAAACTTTGTGTGACGGAAAGATCCGTCCCCTTACCTTTTACTTCACCCAGATTTGCCTTCGGATTCACCCATAAGCCCATAGAATAGGGAATAGTCGTACGATCCTGCAGGATATTCGTCCGTTTTTCGGTAAAGTATTCCCAGACAATGTCTAAATTTCCAAAGAGGGATAATTCCATAGCTATATTCGCTTTGTGGGATACTTCCCAGGTAATATCGGGATCGGCATACCGGCTGATAGAAATACCGGGACGGATATAACCATTCTGCTCGTAGCCGAATCTATAAGCAGTACTGCCTGAATTAAGGCTCACATCCGAAAGGTAGAGGAAACGCTCTCTACTTATATTGTCATTACCTACAAGCCCATAAGAACCACGGAATTTTAACTGGGTGATCGTTGATTTCAATGGTGCGAAAAATTCCTCGTTAGAAACCATCCATCCTGCGCTGATAGATGGAAAAAATCCCCAGCGATGCTTGGTGGAAAACCGCTCGGAACCATTGTATCCGAAGTTACCTTCTACGAAATACCTGCTTTTATATCCGTATGATAACCTTCCGGCCAGGCCCACATTCCTGAAAGGCAATGATCCTAATACGGTTCCTGATGAAGTAGCAGGAACTGTCCTATTTCGCAAGGTAAAAATCAATTGGGCGCTCACATCATGTATATCCTGAAAGGTCTGGGTATAAAGGGCGGCCGATTCAAAATAGGTGGTTTTTATAATTTCCGGGAGAGAAATGAATGATGACAGACTTTCCCCATCGGCGTCCGGATTAATGATCGCCACCTCGTATTCTCCGGTCAGATAATTCTGATCGATTAATTTATAAAAATACGGATCATACTCACGTGCTATCTGGTCCGTTGCCTCCCGTTTGGTATTAAATAACGCCCTGACAGAAAGTCCGTCAAGAAGAAAATCTAATTTCTGATTTAACTCCACTTGAGCGCCCATTACCGATTTACTGCGTTCACGGTACCCTTTCACCATTTCCGCATAAGGATTCAGGTACTGACCATCGCCGGCATTACCGAACATCGTGTGAGTTACATACCTATGGTCTTCGTCAACTGGATAATATGCGGGAAACAACACGGGGTTACTTTTCATGATCAGGTTGTACATATAGTTTCCTCCTGTTTGATCCTGCGGGGCATAAGGGCCTTCAAGGTCTTCAAAAGTTCCGTCCAACCTCACTTTCAATTCGGTCGTCTTGGTAACATTTATATTTACATTGGAACGTAAACTGTATACATCCAGTTTAATATTGTTGTTAAAATTATTTCTGGAGTCGACTTTCAAAACACCATTATCCCTGGAGTAAGCGGCTGACACATAATATGTTGCCACATTTCCACCACCTTTAATGTTCACATTTACACGCTGGTTCAAGGTTTGCTTCTTCAGCAATTCGTCACGCCAGTTCGTTGCCGGATAGAGTATCGGGTATCTGCCGAGCTCTGTATTCTCTATCTTTTCATCCGAATAAAGCAGGGGATCACCTAATGCACGGGTAATGATGGCTTCGTTGTGCATTTTCATATAGGTAACAGGGTCGGCTAATTTAACCTCTTTAGCCGGCTGTGAAATGGTTGTTTCGTACCTGATGGTAAACTGCGCCTTACCGGAATGTCCTTCTTTAGTCCTGATAAAAATAACGCCGTTTGCACCACGGGCTCCGTAAAGCGCCGTAGCTGCGGCGTCTTTCATGATAGAAAAACTCTCGATATCATCCGCCTGGATACGCGCTAATTCCGTTTTATCAATTTCAATATTATCTACCAGGATCAGAGGATCGGCATTATAGCCAAATGTGGTAACACCACGGATAAAGAAGTCGGCATTATCTGCACCAGGTTCTCCTGAAGATTGGTACGAAATCATACCCGCCATCTGACCGGCAAAGGTCGTGGTCAGATTACTGGTAGGAGCTTTCAGGTTTTTCGGGGAAATAGTAGTAATTGCAGCAACAACACTTTCTTTCTTTTGCGTACCGAATGCCACAATAGTCACTTCATCCAGTTGTTGAGTATCTTCCAATAATTGGACATTAATGGTCGTTTTATTGGCTTCTACAACGATTTCCTGGGTCACATAACCTACAGAACTAAATTGCAAAGTGCTTCCGACAGGAACATTAGCTAATGTATAATCGCCTTCCATATCTGTAGCCGTTCCCAGTGTAGTACCTTTTATAAGTATTGAAGCGCCTGGTATAGGGCTTACATCTACATCCAATATCTTTCCTTTAATAGTCACAGTCCCCTGAAAAACATTATTATTGGCCTGTACCAAAAAAGGAAAAACAGATAAAATAAAACATAAAATTATAGCTTGCTTTTTTTTCATTTTATAAATTTTTCAATGATTTTATTACTCATATTTTTAGCTGATTGGTTTTAATACAGTAAATTCATATTGCTTTTTTCATAGGCATTTTAATTATTGGTTATATATATAAATCAAATGTTTATCGAGTATTGTAGCAAATGTGTATGCAGTACAGATATTTTCTCAAGAAAACGATCAAGTATGGGTATAAACAAAAAAATCCCTGTTCGTTTTAGAACTTTAACTAAAACAAACAGGGAAGAAAAATATCT
>JAISOY010000002.1 GCA_031275285.1 Bacteroidales bacterium
AACGAATGCAAACAGGACCAATACCGTACTGACAATGATGTATCCCTCACGGCTGTTAATCTCTCTTGATGCCCCCTTACCAAATAGCCAGAAAGCTCCCCCGGTCACAACGGTGATCAGGGATGACAAAAGAAATGCCAGCAGATCCGACTCTCCGTATATCAATGATACCAATGCGGGAAACAACATCAATCCGCCTTCAATCATCAACAAAGCCCCTAATACATAAAGAATAAACCTGATATTCATATCATTATTACACTACACCGTGATGTATTTATTTGAAAAAGCTGCTGACTGTGTTAATAGCTCCCGGCATTGCAAAAACGACCACATGGTCGCCCGGCTGTATATGTGTATCCCCGGTAGCCACAAATCCTGATTTTCCCCGGATAACACCTCCGATAATTGCATTTTTGGGGAAATTTATATCATAAAGAGGTGCTTCAATGATTTTTGACCGGGGAGAAGCGACAAATTCCAATGCTTCCGCGTCCGTCCGGGCCAGGTGTTTGATCATCGAAACCGTTCCGGACAATGTATACCGATAGATATGTGCTGCTGCGATCAGTTTTTTATTAATGATGGTATCGATTCCTAGCTTTTCCGCCAGATTGATATAGTCCAGATTTTCTATTTCGGCTATGGTATGCCTTACTCCCATATTTTTTGCCAGTAAACAAGACAGTATATTAGCTTCGGAATCGCCTGTTACCGCAATAAAGACATCGGTATTTCTAAGACCTTCATCCAGCAGCAGATCGACCTGAGTGCCGTCTCCATGGATAATCAAGGCATTATGAAGGATGTCCGATAAATAATATGCTTTTTCCCGGTCGGATTCAAATATCTTGATCCGGTATCTTTTCCCCAGTTCCTTAGCGATTAGTCTTCCGATATGGCTTCCCCCCAGGATCATCACCTGATTCAATTCACCCTGGTTTTGTCCGGAGTGTTTCAGGATACTTTTGATCCCGGAAGTGTTGGTCACGACATATACCAGATCATCTGCTTTAAACCTGAATTCTTCATGCGGAATAATGGTCTCTCCTTCCCGTAAGACTGCAACCGCCCTGTACTCCATTTCGTAGATATTGGAAGCCTCACCGGGACTTTTGCCTACAATGGGTGCATTTTTCTCCATCCGGACAGCCAACATGGATAGCCTTCCTCCTGAAAAATCGACAATATTGGTCACCCCGGCCTGATGCAATACATTAGTCACCTCACGGGTTGCCACTTTTTCAGGATATACCATCGAATCGATCCCCAAACCGGAAAACATATCCCTGTTTTCATGGCTGATCAGTTCATTATCACTTACCCGTACTACCGTTAATTTCGCACCCAGCTTTTTGGCAATTATAGCAGACACGATATTGGTATCATCCGACGGAGTTACGGCGACAAATAAATCCGCCTTATCGGCACCAGCTTCCAGAAGAAGGCTTTTGGAAGTAACATTTCCTTCAAGTGTCAAAAGATCATAAGATGCAGACAAATCCTGCAAACGTTCTTCCTCCGAATCAATAATGACAATCTCATGATTCTCAAGGCTCAACATTTTTGCCAGATGAGTACCTACTTCACCTGCGCCTGCTACTACAATTCGCATAATATCAATTAATTAATCAACCCTTAATAGGGTCTGAAAATCAAAGCAAAGTAATGTATAATTTTCGATATCGGCAACGTTTTTCCCTGTTAAAACCAAATAACCATCCATCTGCTTATTGATTATTTTCGGTATCTTTGTTCCCTTAATACAATTAAAAATGATCGAGTTTGAACGTTTCGAATTACCGAACGGATTGCGGATACTGGTACATGAAGACAATTCAACACCGCTGGCAGCTTTTAACCTGATGTATGATGTCGGATCACGTGATGAGGATCCGAATAAAACGGGATTTGCCCATCTTTTTGAACATCTGATGTTCGGAGGCTCCGTTCATATCCCTGACTTCGACGGGGAAATGCAGAAAGCGGGAGGTGAAAACAATGCTTTTACCAGCAATGACATCACCAATTACTATTGTACCTTACCTGCCGAAAATATTGAAACGGCATTCTGGCTCGAATCGGATCGTATGTTGCAATTGGATTTCAGCGAACGAAGCCTTGAAGTTCAACGACAGGTAGTGATTGAAGAATTCCGGCAGCGTTATCTGAATCAACCGTATGGTGATATCTGGTTACTGTTGCGTCCTGAAGCATACCATGTTCACCCATACCGGTGGCCGACTATCGGAATGGACATAGAGCACATCCGGCAGGCAACCCTGGATGATGTCCGGTCGTTTTTTTATAGAAATTATGCTCCCAAAAATGCTGTATTGTCCGTAGCAGGAAATATCAAAACGGAACAGGTCAGGAAGCTGGCCGAAAAGTGGTTTTCCCCGATTGAACGACGTGAAATCCCTATAAGGAATTTACCGCAGGAACCTGTTCAAATTGACCCGGGAACCCTCTCCGTAACAAGGAATGTTCCGACAGACGCCATATATAAAGTATTCCATATAGATGGCTTATATACACCCGGATACTATTGCGGGGATATGATCACGGACATACTGGCTTCGGGAAAATCCGCCAGATTTTATCAACGGCTGGTCAAGGAAAAACAGATGTTCAGTGAAATAAACGCTTACATTACAGGAGATGCTGATCCCGGATTACTCGTCGTATATGGAAAGCCCATGCCCGGAATTTCCCTTGAAAAATCCGACACCGCTATTCAGATAGAATTAGATGAACTATCCTCGACCCTTCTTCCTTCTAAAGAAATCCAAAAATTAAAAAATAAATTTGAATCGGCTTTTATCCTGAATCATACGAGTATCCTCAATAAGGCCATCAACCTTTGCCGTCATGAACTGATCGACGATGCATCCGCATTGAATAAGGAGGTAGAGACATACCGGTCCCTTTCAGAAAAAGACATAAAGGAATATTCCGCCAAAACCTTCAGGAATGAGAACAGTACCACTTTATATTACCAGAAACAGGCAGCCGTTTAAAACTTTATTTTCCGGTTGACGGGTTACTGCGTACCAGGGAAGTATATACACCCAGGGCGCATACTACTGTAAGAATGCCGAAAGTATAACGCAGGCATTTCATAAATAACGGATAAACATCTGCAGTAATTTGTGTTTTCCCGATAAAAATGGAGATCATCATCATGGTAATTCCCATACTGATCGACTGTCCGGTCAGCCGCATAGTACCGGTAGTTGCCGAAGCCATACCCAGAAAGCGTGTTTCCACCGATCCCATAATTACATTCACGTTGGGCGATGAGAAAAGCCCAAAACCCACTCCCAAAAACAGAAGGATCAAGATCAAATATCCTATGTGCGTATCCGGCTGAAGAAAAAGCATGGCCAACAGGCAAAGTACAATGACCGCCATCCCAAGCGTAGCTATCTTTCCGGCATTTACCTTATCCGACCATCTCCCGGCCAGCGGAGAGATAATGGTTTGTATGATCGGCTGTGCGATCAGTATGAATCCGGCTTTTTGCGCATCGAACCCTTTGATATACTGCAGATACAGGCTCAACATAAAACCAATGGCAAATGTTGCGGCATAATTGATCAACGCAGCAAAAGACGACATACGGAATACACGGTTGCTCAAAAACATATTCATGTTGAACATGGGTGTATCCCGCCGTTTTTCATAATGGGTAAAAAACACGAACAGGATAATTCCGGCAACGATCATCAGGGAACCGGATATAGACGGCAGGGTGGAACAACCGTAAATCAATGCAGATAAACCGACCGCATAAATGAACATACCTGTCCAGTCGAATTTTTCCCCTTTGGCTTCGATCCACTCCCCCTTCAGGTAAAGAAGAATACCCAGTAGGGTCAGTAAACCCATTCCGGTAGAAACGAAAAAAATACTGCGCCACCCGAAATAATGCGTCAATATTCCTCCGATAAAAGGTCCCACAGCGATAGAGAAGTAAACGACAGCGGTATTGATTCCCAGTGCTTTTCCCCGTTCATTGGCGGGAAATACAGAAGTGATGATGGCCATACTCACACCGAAAAGCATGGCACTGGCAAAACCCTGAATAAAACGGGCTGCAATCAGGAAATGTCCCGAAGGAGTGAAGGCACAGGCAAGAGAAGATATGGAAAACAAGGAAACACCAATGGTCAGTATCTTTTTACGGCCGAACATATCACCCACTTTTCCCAGAGGGATCTGAAAAATAGCCGATGCCAGTAAAAAAGATGTGATCACCCACCCAAGAGCGACCGCATTCATGGATAGATCCGCTGCAATATGAGGTAAGGCAAGGTTTACCGATGAACCCATAAACGGAACCAAAGAAGCGGAAAGACAGACAACGGTAAGAACAGAATAACGATAGGCTTTAGGACGAGGAGGATTCATGTTATGTTTCTATTAGAATGCGGCAAAGTTACCTCAATAATCGGGAAATGCCATGCAAAATGAATGGCATTTCATGTGAATAAAATTTATTACGCTTCCGCTCCATGAGAACGCTGACGCTAAGTTGATTTTCAATGGTCACATGGAACCTTTAGCTCATCGATTCCACATGAATAATTTAATTTATCGATAATATCCATATATTATTGACTTCGTCGAACTCGTAAACTCGGTTCATCACGTTGGGTGAATAGTGATGTTCATGGATATTTCATCTCTTTATAATTTATTAAGCTATGTTACTCGTGAGATAACTCCACTAAGTTCGGTCCATGAGAACATTGGCGCTAAGTTTATATTTTAAGGTCAGATACCCACCCAAGGATTCAGCGAAGCTATATACGCCATAGATAATCATTACGGTTGATGAACAATAATGTTCATGGATATTTCACTTCCCTAGTCCCAGCCATTAAAATCCACACAATTACCTACATTACAGAAAATTTTCATTTGACAGAACCATCCATCTCCTGTAAGATCGTGTAAAATAAGGCAAAAACAATATCCGGTGAAACCAGACAGTCTTTTCTCAACTGGTCCATATTCGAACGTAAGTCCAGCAATGTTTTATTTGCCACTTTTTCCAACAGATAATCCAATATTTCATCTTTGATCAAAATGCTCTGCCGGATCATCTGTTCCCGGTTGACGGATGTCACTTGAGAGTCTGAAATCCTGAAGTATAGTAAACTTTGCGGCTCTATAAAAAACTTTCCACCCAACCGGGCCGTATCAAACCATAATTTATAGTCCTCGGCGCAAGGATAATCCTGATAGGTTAACCGGTTTTCTTCCAGAAAACGTTTACGGATCATTACCGAAGGATGTGCGATAAAATTTCCTTTTAGCATCTTTAATATGGGTCGTTCAATCAGGTATTCTCCGGTCTTAACCGGTTTCAAAGGAGCACCTCCCGGAACGAACGGTGTCGTCCAGCTAGCGCATACCGTTATTTCCGGCTTTTGCTTCATCCTTTTTAACTGTATCCTTAATCTTTCAATGTGCATCCGGTCATCAGCATCCATCCTGGCAATGTAATCTCCTTTGGAAAGAGACAATCCGCCATTCAGACTCCTGATAAAATGAGGCTCCCTGATTTCCAGCCGAATCCTCGGATCCTGGTATGAACGGAGGATCTCTACAGTCCGATCCGTTGAACCGTCATCCATGATCAATAATTCAAAATCCTCGAACGACTGATGCAAAACACTATCTACTGCTTCCCGGATATATTTCTCCCCGTTCCGGACAGGCATCAATACGGTAATTTCAGGCATAATCAATTCATTTTCTGATACATTTCAACTGTTTCGGCCATCATCTTATCTAAGGTAAACCTCTCTTCATACAGATCCCGGACCTGTCCGCTTAATTGTTCTCTTAATTCCCTCTCTTCCAACAACCGGACAATATTTTTCACAAAAATCCCCTCATCAAGTTTCAAACCGAAATCCCGGTCAAAACCCAAAGGAGTCAGTAAAGCCGTTTTTTCATGCTCAAATATCTCTGCCAGCGCATCTATCTCGGAAACGATCATAGGTACGCCATTCATGGCCATTTCTAAAGCCACATAACTGCATTGTTCATACAACGACGGAATAATGCCCATCGTACACCGGGCATAAAGATGGTACAATTCATCCAGTGTGATCTGCCCAAGAAAATGAATATCCAATTCGCCCGAATAGGTTTTCAGCCTGGTGAAATCCGACTGGGTAACACTTCCGGCCATTCTGACGACAAACCGGTATCCTTTTTCCTTTACATGTACCAAAGCATCCAGCATTTCGAATACGCCCTTCTCCTTACTGATTTTACCTGCATACAGGATTTCCGGAACCGGTTCATCCCTGCTGTTCCTGATGACATCTCTTTTCTCCAGGCCGTTGTAGATAATACTTATCCTATCCCGGTCTACCTGATGGATCTTTACCAGGTAATCCTTCGCAGCTTCCGATAAACAAATAATCCTGTCCGAAAGATCATATCGCACCGTGGAAGTTTCCGTCTCACCAAACAAATCATAGGCCTCATCCAGATATAACTGGTACAGCCGGTTGAAATGATCCGGATGAACGGTTGAACTGTATTTCCAGGGAATACAATGTAAATGGGTGACGGTTTTTCCTCCGAAATGATCTTTCATTTCTTCTGCCAGCTCTGATAAGAATAAATTATGGTACTGAAATATCAAGGGGGGCATTTTTTCCAGATACGGAGCTAATGTTTCAATGATTACTTTAAAGTACTTCTTCCTCCAGAAAGCATCTTTAAACAATAATTTACTTTTGATAAAAGGGATCGTAGCCGTTACCACACCGTCATCGTCCGCAGATACCGTTGAAAACAACCTGGTGGTATCATCCGTGAGAAATACTGTATGGGATTTCAAAAAACCATATGATCCCTTTTGGATACCCCGGGCATACATCTCCAGATACCGGTCTACACCCGTTTTATAACGCGGATATACCATGTGCAGGTGAACAATATTCATCATACGTTAATGCAATAATTCCATCAGATGAGGAGGAAATACACCCCGGTTGATTTCATCCCAATATATATAAAGTAACAATAACCTGCTGATTCCTGAACCAATACTGAAATCCAGCCCGTCGTTTGTCCGGATCAGCGGTACGATCTTCTTCTCCAACCTATCTGTCTCCTGATCCGTTATTGTATCGATGATCCGGCCGGCATCATCCCTGTAATCCATGCTCCGGTCAAAAGAATAAACCCGGTAGATGCTGATCACCATATCTATCCGCTGGCGGAATCCGAATGTGTCATACACCAGGTTTTTCATGCATTCACGGATCATTTTCTTTCCCTGGTCCGGACTTGTATTCCGGTTACCGGTAAGTTCATACAAATAATAATGCAAAGGGAACAAAGGGTAGTCAATAATGCTATCCGCTAAAACCATTTTTTCATGGATTTCGCTGATCTGATCGAATAACAGGTCGGTTTTTCCGGTATGTTCCACTGAATTCAGCATGGATAGCATCCCTGATGAAAGCCGGTAAAATGTCCCGGCATTTTTCGGTACGGTCTCACGGCCGATTTTCCTGAATATATCCAACATATAGGAGACCAGTACGGATTGCCTCGTTTTACGGATCCCGGGAGAATCCAAAGCGGATGTTTCCAGATAAAAATAATCATCGAGATAACGGAGCATTCCCTGCTCATTATATGGAACTTTCCGGATGGTATCAATGACTTCCTGATGCTGAGTAAAAAACAAGTCATCATCCACATTCAGCAATTGATTCCTGATCAGGTACTGCAGGGAAAAATCGATCCCTGCCTTTCCATTGAAAAATCCATTGTCTTTAAAATCATAGGCCAATACCTCCTGAAACAGATCAAAGGCATGGTCTTCAATCGATACATCCTTAAAAAAACGTGCCGACTCAAATAAAGTCAATGCAATACCCGCTTTTCCGGTAGAAAATCCGATTGAATCCGTGGTATACGCATTCTGTAATACCGCGTTGATTAATTTCCTTGCTATTTTTTCCGTCAACAAGGAGTAAATTTTATAAAGTTAATAGATCCGACCATCACTCTTTTCCCATACCGGCAGAGGTTATGATATTTAGAAGCCCACCCGGGTATTCTTCCGTAGGATAGGTAACATCCACATACTCTACATTTGTTGCAGGCGTGTTTCTTAATTTTTTCACCACTTCCAACAGATTACCCCTGACCAAAACCCCGTCGATTTGAACAGTGCTCATATATGATGCATTGGGGGGGATTAATCCCTTTAACAATCCCATCGAATTAATTACTAGCAACATATCATATTCCTTAATAAACATTTCAAGAATATATCTTTGTCCTTTTTGGTAATAGGGAGATCCATTATCAATAATACTAGGAACTTGCAAGGTACTATCCCAGGTAATAATACCAAGGTTTACATTGGCTGCTCCATGCACAGTAACATACCGAGTATCACCACCGAAAGCAACACAAAACACATAATCCCCCTGTTCGATATTGATCGAAAACTGCCTTCCTTTTGATACCTCTCCACGCCAGACAATAGAATTATCAGATAACTTGACCAGGATCGGATTAGCTGAAGGAGCAGGATCGATCATTCCCCGGATATTGAACCGTCCGGCACCGGGATTATTTTCAACAGTACGCAGATAACGGGTAGTCAACAAACGTATCAATCCCCCCGGATAAGATTCTGATGGGGAATGTGTCTCTATATATTTTACTTTTTTGGTGGATTTCTTTTTCAAATACTGAATCTGTTCCCAGAAATTACCCTGTACAGGCACACCGTCTATCTCAATATCCATAATACGTCCGGGTGGATCTTTGGCATAGAACCGGAAATCGGCAAATCCCAGATTCTTAAGCAGCGTAAACAGATCAAACCTGTTGGTGGAAGGATTCAATATAACGATCCGGTGTACCCCGCCCTGCTT